>DRHY01000353.1 GCA_011052985.1 Methylophaga thalassica | reverse complement strand
CTTGCTGCACAAAAACAGACAGCAAACCTGAAACCCGCCTATGTACTCGGTGTCGAGGTCGAAAATGTGGCCGGTACTGGTCAACTAAGTGGCGTGAAATCCTTGGAAACCAGCGTTTCTTTGTCTTCCGTACTCGAATTAGGCGGCAAACGTCTTTCGCGAGTTGAACTTGTCGAACAAAACAGTGACTTGATCAATGTTGAACGTAAGATTCAAGCGCTGGATTTACTGGGCAGCGTTACTCGGCGCTATATAGATGTACTGAATAGTCAGGAGCGTGTTCTACTCGCCCGCGAGGGGGTATCACTTGCTGAAGCAACACTGGCCGAAGTCAATAAACGAGTTAACGCTGCGATTGCACCCAGTGCTGATAAGGGACGCGCCGAGGCGGCGTTAGAAGAGGTCCTATTAACGCTGATGGCCGAACAACGGCAGCTTAAAACTCAGCAAATGGCACTTGCCAATATGTGGGGTAGCTATCAGCCTTCATTTGAACGTGTATCGGGCTCGCTTTACACCATCGGAGAAGCGATACCTTTCGATGTGTTATTCAATAGAGTCCAGCAAAACCCACAAATCGAACTGTTTGCGACCGAAAGCCGTGTTCGTGATGCACAAGTCAGGCTGGCACGCACACAGCAGACAGCTGATCTGACCTGGTCCGTTGGTATACGCCGAAATGAGGGCCTCAATGATACGGCGCTGATCGCCGGTTTTTCGATGCCACTTTTCAGCCAGCAACGTGCCCAGGGTGAAATCGAAGCGGCATTAGCCGCGCGAAATGAAGTCAGCTATCGTCGTCAAGATGCCTTGCTGCAACTACACACCCAGCTCTATCGTGCCTATTCTGGCCGTGAGCAAGCTATTCTCAACACACAAAAACTTCAAGAAGCCATTATTCCCAAACTTACGCAAAGCCTGGAGCAAATCCAAAACGGCTATCAGCGTGGGCTATACAGCTATCTTGATTTCCTGACCGTAAGAAAAGATTTGCTTAGTGCCAAGCGATCGCTCATAGAAGCCTCAGCAGCTGCCTTGCAATTTGAGGCGGAAATCGAACAGCTGACCGCTGAACCATTAATTGCCGCAGCGCAGTAATACAATGAATCAGGAGAACATAATGTTTCAACTTAAACCTATTTCAAATGATGCCAAACCACAGCAAAGTCTTAATATATGGCTACTACTAACAATGCTGGTGATGGCTTTATTTACCACGACTTTGCAAGCCGAAGCAGAAATGCAAGATCATGAATATCAAACAGAAAGTCATCAACACGACGAGGCCGAACACTCAGATGATGAGACTTCAGCCGAGGCAACCCAAAAATCTCATCAGCACGATGAAAATGCACCGCATAATTCAGATGACCCCGCTCATAAGCAAGATGAGGAATCCCACGAAGATCATCAAGAAGATGGACATGATGAATTAATCAAAGGTCCTAATGGTGGCCGGTTGCTGAGTAAAGACAATGGTCTCAGTATTGAATTAACAATTGATGAAGACAATATGCAGCCAAAGTTCAGAGTATGGCTTCGCAACAAAGAAGGTGCGCTGGTAAAAACCGCCAACAAAGCGGAATTATTGGTTACCTTGACACGTCTCGGTGGTGAAGAGCAGCTGATTAAATTTATCCCGGTTGAAGGTGAAGACTACTGGCAAAGCAGCGTAATCATCGAAGAACCTCATTCGTTTGATGTCATGGTCAACTTAAACTATCAGGGCAACACGGTTGAGTGGCACTACGCTTCATATGAGGGACGTATGCAGATGGATGCAGAAACAGCCCAAAGACAAAGTGTTAAGACTAGTTCCGTATCAGCTGGGCAAATTGCCGTGACCACCCGTGTCTATGGCAATGTTGTCGTATCTCCAGACCGGATAAGTCAAGTTAAAGCACGTTTTCCAGGCCAAATCACCAGTGTCAAAGTAGCTTATGGTGACCGTGTAAAAGATGGCCAAGTACTGGCAACGGTTGAGTCTAACAGTAGCTTGCAGACCTACAGTGTTAGGGCGCCTATAAGTGGTGTAATTACAGCTAAGTATGCATCAAGCGGAGAAGTCGCAGCCGATCAAGCTTTGTTTACCATCACAGATACCTCAACGCTTTGGGCAGAGCTCAAGGTTTTTCCAAAGCAAGCACAATCGATTGCCACAGGCCAAACGGTCCGACTTGGCGGTGCTGACAGTACAGTGCAATCCAGTATTCAACAGTTATTGCCAAATACGCAGCAAGCACCTTATCTGATTGCCCGGGTGCCCCTAAAAGATACCAATCAAACCTGGTTCCCGGGGATGATGGTTGAAGCAGATGTGACGATTCAGCAGAAAGATGCCGATCTTCGTGTTCCTAATAGCGCAATTCAGCGCCTTAACGATAATCAAATCGTTTTTATTAAGGTCGGAGATCAATATGAATTGAGACCTTTAGAAGTCGGTCTAAGCGACAAAAATTATACCGAGGTTAAGTCTGGGCTCCGGCAAGGGGATGAGATTGTAGTTGGTAACAGCTATCTCATTAAAGCTGATCTGGAAAAATCCGGCGCAGCCCACGCCCACTAACCGGAGTTTCAATATGATAAACACGATTTTAAGACTCTCAATAGAGCGTCGCGGACTAATGTTGTCGTTGATTTTTGTCATCATTGGTCTTGGTCTTTGGAGCTTTCAAAAGTTGCCAATTGATGCAGTGCCTGACATCACCAATGTACAGGTGCAAATCAATACCGAAGCACCCGGCTATTCTCCGTTAGAAGCTGAACAGCGAATTACTTACCCGGTTGAGCGTGCTATCGCTGGTCTGCCAAATCTTGACTATACCCGTTCGATTTCACGATATGGCCTGTCGCAGGTAACGGTTGTCTTTGAGGAAGGCACCGATCTGTATTTTGCCAGAAACCTGATTAATAACCGACTTGCGGTTATCAAAAGTGAGTTACCAACAGGAATAGAGCCCGAGATGGGACCGATAGCGACTGGTCTCGGTGAGATTTTGATGTATACCGTCACCGCCGATCCGAATGCGACGCAGGATGATGGCAGTCCCTATGATGCGACAGCACTGCGTGAGATTCAAGATTGGATCATTAAACCACGTCTCGAAAGAGTGCCGGGTATCACCGAAGTTAACACCAGTGGCGGCTATGAAAAGCAATTTCATGTGCAGCCAGATCCATCAAAAATGCTCAGTTTTGGCATCAGTCTGACGGAGCTGAAACAGGCATTAATGGCTAACAATGATAACCGAGGCGCCGGCTATATTGAACGGTTTGGCGAGCAGATCCTAGTTCGCTCTCCCGGTCAGCTTAAAGACATCGCAGACATTGGTCAGGTAGTCGTAAAAAATATTGATGACCGCCCTGTAACCATAGATGATGTTGCCACTGTGATTATCGGTAAACCCCTTCGTACCGGGGCCGCAACCCGAGATGGTATAGAAACAGTGCTCGGCACGGCGATGATGTTAGTGGGTGAAAACTCGCGTGAAATAGCCAAATCGGTTGCCAGTGAGCTTGAGGCAATTCAAACGTCATTACCTGAGGGCGTCACAGCTGAAGCGGTCTATGACCGTACTGTACTCGTCGATAAAGCGATTGCCACCGTTGAAAAAAATCTATTGGAAGGCGCGCTGCTGGTTATCGTTGTCTTGTTTTTATTGCTGGGCAATATTCGCGCAGCCTTAATTACTGCAGCAGTTATCCCTCTGGCCATGCTGGCGACCATAACCGGTATGGTACAAGCTGGCATCTCTGCAAATCTGATGAGTATGGGGGCACTCGACTTTGGTTTGATCGTCGATGGTGCTGTCATCGTGGTTGAGAATTCCATCAGACGATTATCGATTGCTCAAAAAGAAGCTGGCAGTGTTTTGCCCTTAAAAGAGCGATTACAACTGGTTTATGAGGCTACCAATGAAGTCATTCGCCCCAGTCTGTTTGGGGTCATGATCATTACCGTAGTCTACATACCGCTTTTCTCACTGACTGGCGTAGAAGGCAAAATGTTCGAGCCGATGGCAGCCACTGTAGTTATCGCTTTGTTATCTGCCATGGTATTTACCATCACCTTGGTTCCGGCAGCAGTTGCAATGTTTATGAGTGGACGGGTAACAGAGAAAGAAAGCTTACTTATCTCAGGGGCTAAGTGGTTTTACAAACCAGCCTTGCTGATAAGCCTTAAGTTACGTTGGTTGGTTATTATCCTCGCTGCGGTCTGTGTTGGCCTCGCGATCAACTTGGCCAGTAAAATGGGCTCGGAGTTTATTCCTCAACTTAATGAAGGGGATATTGCATTACATGCGCTTCGGACCACTGGAACCGGTTTACAGCAGTCAATTGAAATGCAGTTTTTATTGGAAAAACGGCTGATGCAATTCCAGCAGGTAGATAAAGTCTTTGCCAAAATTGGTACACCGGAAGTCGCGACCGATCCGATGCCGCCTAATGTTGCAGATACGTTCGTAATCTTAAAGCCACGCGCGCAGTGGCCGGATCCTGATCTGACTAAAACGAAACTGCTTGAACAAATTGAACAAGCCGTTACGGCCATACCGGGCAATAACTATGAGTTCACTCAACCGATTGAGATGCGTTTTAATGAGTTGATTTCAGGTGTTCGTGCTGATGTGGGTATCAAAGTGTTTGGTGATGATCTGGATTTGATTCGGGAAACTGCCGAAAATATTTTGGCCGTGGTTGAACAAATTCCCGGATCTGCAGATGCGCGTTTGGAGCAAGTCAGCGATATGCCGATGTTAACTGTTCAGCCCAACCGTATGGCTTTATCACGTTATGGTCTTAGCGTTGATGCGTTGCAGGATATGGTCTCCACCGCGATTGGTGGCACCATGGCTGGACTCATCTATGAAGGTGACCGACGTTTCAAACTAATGATAAGGCTACCGGAAAATATTCGACAGGATATATCTGGATTGTCCGATTTGCCGATTGAGTTACCAAGCGGAAGCTATGTGCCGCTATCTGAAGTTGCTGATATTGTCCTAAATCAAGCACCAAGCCAAATATCGCGCGAAAATGCTAAGCGACGCGTGGTGGTCTCCTCGAATGTCAGGGGACGTGACTTAGGCTCATTCGTTACTGAAGCACAGCAACGAATTGCCGAGCAGATCGAATTGCCGGCAGGTTATTGGGTAGAGTACGGCGGTACTTTTGAGCAGCTAGAGTCAGCCAGTAAGAGACTCTCCATCGTGGTGCCCGTCACACTGGTGATTATTTTAGCTTTATTGATAACCGTCTTTGGCTCTTTCCGTGATGCTGCCATCATCTTCAGTGGTGTGCCGCTGGCGCTTACAGGCGGCGTGTTGGCATTGTGGCTGCGAGATATGCCTTTGTCGATTTCTGCCGGGGTGGGCTTTATTGCGTTGTCAGGTGTTGCAGTTTTAAACGGTCTGGTGATGTTGTCATTTATCAGAGACTACTGGCATGAACATGGTGATTTGCATAAAGCCATAGTTGAAGGTGCGATGACACGTTTACGGCCCGTATTAATGACCGCTTTGGTAGCAAGTCTCGGTTTTGTGCCAATGGCACTTAATATTGGCACTGGCGCGGAAGTACAAAGACCGCTGGCGACGGTAGTGATTGGTGGCATTATCTCGTCAACGTTGTTGACATTGTTAGTTTTACCAGCACTTTACAAGCTACTACATAACAATGACAAAAAGACATAACCAACTTTTATTTATCTGTTCCCAGTCATATTCTGGCTGGGGGCGCTGCATTTTTACATTCGCCATCTAAGGTTTGTTCATTAACATCGGAGAGCATTAAATGCACAGTCATAATCATCAGGATGACGATAGCTCAAGAAATATTGCGCTAGTGTTTTTCCTCAATCTGGGTTTCACCATCATCG
>DRHY01000352.1 GCA_011052985.1 Methylophaga thalassica | reverse complement strand
CCCGTACCAAAATCATCAATCGCTGTTTTCACTCCCCTACTCGCCAACAGTTTGAGTTGCTTAGTAGCTTTATCGACATCTCGCATCAAACTTGATTCAGTTACTTCTAATTGCAGCATAGAATTATTAATGCTCGATTTATCTAGTTTCACTAATAATTTTTGAGCAAACTCTCCATCCATTAATTGTTCAGTTGAGACATTGACTGCAACACTGAACTGCTCATCGATGAGCCCATGTTCAAGCCAGGTTTCTAACTGACTGATTGCTTGGTTAATAACCCAATCACCAATAAATAAAATATCACCACTTTCTTCGGCAAGAGGAATAAAGTCTGCCGGAGATAACTGCCCTAAACGGCTATTGAAGCGAAGCAGCGCTTCCGCTGACTTCACTTGTCCAGATGCCAAGTCTACTTTAGCTTGATAAACAAGCGATAAACCAGCACCGAATCGAGCAGAACGAATTTCAGTCAAGATATTTTGTTTGTATCTGAGTACGTCACGTAACTTCGTTTCGTAAAAACGATATCGTCGCTGCTCTTTAAAATTAGGCAAGGCAATAGCCGCAAAATCTATCAAATCAAGTACATCTTTGTACTCTGTACGGCTGTCGCAAAGGCCAACACGTCCATTCAACTGCAAGCGTAAATTATCAATGGTGTGAATGTCTTGTAATATGTCAGTTATTTTTTCTGCACTGATAAACGCAGATCCTGGATCATTACACGTTGACATCAATACAAACTCATAACTTCCCCAACTACTTAAATAATGCTGTGAATCGTTGAAACAGTCTTTCAGCAATTGGCTAATATGACAGAGCAGTTTCTCTAGCACTTGATAGCCATGAACATTGGCCATGACATTAACATTATCAATAACGATAAACATCACCGTAATAAATTTGCCTTTGGCAATGTTATTCTGCATTTCTTGTTTTAAAGCTCGCCGATTTGGTAAACCTGTTAAGGGCTCTTGCAGTGACAGGGCTTGCAACTCTTCTGTTCTGCTATCGACTAACTGCTGAAGTTCTTGTGCTTGAGAGGTGCTTTTCTTATTTCGATACTGAATAGCCAAAATGTTGTTAATTCGTTTTAGCACTTCGTCATGGTCAAAAGGTTTGGTCAAAAAATTTAATGCGCCATATTCAAAGGCTTTTTTTCGTGTTTCCTCGTCGATTTGCGCTGTCATCACAACAACCGGTGGAGAGGCATCCCCCAGCTGCTTACTAAGGAGAGCCATAACGTCAAAACCATTTAAGAATGGCATACGAATATCTAAAATTAATAAATCAGTAGTGTTTTCTGTTATGTGCTGCAAGACAGTGCGTGGGTCAGTCGTCGACGCCAAATTATAATAGCCAGAGGACTCTAACAAGGCTTTGAGAAGGAGAACGTTTGTCGGGTTATCATCAACTATGAGGATGTGCGCATCAAAATACGTTTCCATGTATACCCTTCATAAGTGAATAAGGATTAATCATAGGCATTGAAGATATCAAAATCTACAGTTTTCGTCATGAAATGTATTAAATGCTTATTGTTGCTCAAATCAATAGGCCTATGAAACATAAAAGCAATGCATACAGTACTTATCCCTTCATGACATCAAACCTCTAAAGGCATAAAGTCTGTGTGAAATTATTGTGTTACATAGTTAATGTTATCAACGTAGGGTTTACTCAACCAATGAATAACACAATTTCAAGTGCGATCAAAATGATAATAATCCACTCAAGCAAGCTCGAATGTTTGTGGTTTTGCTCACTTGCCAACATATCCAACAGCTCATGAATGGCTTCTAGCTTTTTATTAAGTACATTGATGCGTGGTTGAATATCTAAATATTTTTCCACCAATGAATATAGAGTTTCCAATTCTGGATAATCCCAGAAAAATTCAGGCGTATCGAGCAGATTAAAATTCAATAAGATATCACCGCGGGCACCAAATAATACCCCTCTAGATTTTGCGATATCTTTACGACTCATCGGCACTTTGCCTGTTTCAGCAAGTGCTTTAGGAATGTATTCATGCGCCAAAATAACACCTTGGGCGACACGCTCAAACTCAGCTAGTTTGACTGATTGAGCAAGGGCATGAGACACGGCGAGGCGTTCAAGGTTATTTTCATTGGCAAAACTGATAATGTCAGCATGCATTTTGATCGTTTCAGTCTGTTCACTAAACGCATATTGTTCAAAATCAGGTGAGTGCTTGGTATCAACAATATAAGGCGATAACTTAGCTAACAGCGATTGTTTACTGTCTTCTCTCACTCCCCAAAAAACCACCACACCATAATCAAAGATGAACGCTTCACCTTGTTCAAGTTCAACCTGTCTTGCGTCATGGATACGAACACTGCGGTAGTTTTCACTGATAAACAACTCCATCTCAGCTTGCGAAAAACTACGACCAATAGCAATAGATTCAATGTGTTGGTGAGCAAATGTAGTCATGGTGCCGTACTCTCAGTGAGAAAATGTCAGCACACTCTACTCTTAGTATTTAAAAATGGATATAGATTCTTTTACCGCTTTATCCAGTACCGATTAATAATATAAAGATCAGTTAGTTAACTAATTACCCTGGCTATTAGAAGTGTGTAATTTTGTCACTGCCAGAGAGGCGGCAGCCGTGCGTGTTTCAACACCTAATTTCACAAAAACATGTTCCATATGTTTATTAACTGTACGTGGGCTGGTACCCAGTATTTCACCAATACTTTTATCTGTTTTACCCAAGATCACCCAATGGAGTACTTCTGCTTCTCGCTTAGTGAGTTTGAAGACTGATTTAAGTGCTTCAACCTGTGCAGTCTCTGACTCTTCTCTTAGTAAAATTAACCATTGTTCTTCACTACGAATATCTGCCGGAGTGAAAATTAAGCGCCCCGTTGGATGAAGTATTACTAGTGGTCTAAGACGAGTTCGTCCACCATCACTCAATTGTTGTATCCAATTCTGCAACTGCGCGTTATGAACTTGGGTATCCGCATCATTAGGCGCAAAATACTTATCAATTAATTGACGTGCTAAAGGTGTTTGCCAAATGATCTTGTCTGTTTTTGGTAACACAGCAATGGCTGCCTGACCGAATGCATCTAATGCACCTTGGGTATGACTCATTAACCTTGAATTCTTCAGGTGCGTGTTCAGTCTTGCTATGACCTCAATAGGACTAAGCGGTTTTGTAACATAGTCGATACCACCTGCTGAAAAGCCTTTTACCACATCTTCTGGCTCTGTCAGCCCCGTCATAAAGATGACCGGTATATGTCGCGTATTCAGGTCATGTTTGAGCTTTTTACAAACTTCAAAGCCGTCTAAACCAGGCATCACAGCATCTAACAAAACAATATCGGGATAGGCTTCATTACAAATTCGTATCGCGTCCGTACCATTATTGGCGACTAGTACCGTGTAGCCAGACTCCACTAGTGAGCCATGCAATAAAGCTAGCGCATCTGGCGCATCATCCACCACCAAAACTACTGCATTTTGATTAGGTTTAGGCATGATTCAATTTCTCTTCAATATAACGTTTCATATTCTCCAACTGAAATGATGCCGCCATCTCACGAACTTCTGATAAAAACTGAGATGAAGCAACGCCTTCGGCCTCAATTTGATCAATGATCTCATTCACGCCAACAATATAGCCAAGATTTAACATCTCTAATAACGACTCTAATTGCTGCAAAGAAGGAAGTTTGTAAGGTTGGTCAGAACCTGTTTTCTGTTCTACTGGTGACTGTTGTATCCAAGTTAATTCTAAGCGCTCGCCGATCCAATTAATCAAGTCCATTAAATTAACGGGTTTTAATATGAAGTCACTCGGTAAAATTCCTGAGGTATTTTCTAAGTTTCTGTCAAACGCATTGGCAGAGATAATACAGATAATGACATCAGATTGATGTACATTTCTGATCAAATTAGACGTCTCCCAGCCATCCATTTCTGGCATCGCCAGATCCATAAAGATAATGTCAGGTTTAAACTCGGGATAAATTCGCAAACACTCCGCACCAGAGGCGGCTTCTCTGATATCAAAACCCAGCGGTTCCAGCACATTGATCAAAAATTCGCGATCAACTGGTTCATTATCGACGACTAATAAACGGCGCGTCTCCCCCTCATAACCGACAGGCATCTGGGTCGCTAAACTTGGTAATGCTTCATCTTGTCTGACAAAGGGTAGGTATAAACGTATGTAAAATGTGGTCCCCTCACCTTTCTTACTTTTTAAGTCAAGTACGCCACCCATTAATTGCGTGAGCAATTTACAAATCGTTAAACCAAGACCTGTTCCACCGATACCACTAGCACTATTGCCACGTGTAAACGGTTCAAAAATTTTATCTATTTCGTGCTGCTCAATTCCAAGTCCTGTATCAGCCACTTCAATTGACAAAAATTCTCGTGCGTAACGGAAGGTAATATCTATCCCACCTTCACGGGTATATTTAACGGCGTTACCGATAATATTGATTAAAATCTGACTCAAGCGTTTATGATCCGCTCTGACCACGGCAGGAAGGTTTTTAGGAATATCGTAATTGAAATAGAGCCCTTTATTCTTGGCTTGAATCTCAAACATACTGATAATTTGTTCGATGTATT
Organism: Methylophaga thalassica; assembly: GCA_011052985.1. Classification (GTDB taxonomy): domain Bacteria; phylum Pseudomonadota; class Gammaproteobacteria; order Nitrosococcales; family Methylophagaceae; genus Methylophaga; species Methylophaga aminisulfidivorans_A. The sequence goes on along the minus strand of DRHY01000352.1, from coordinate 11,369 downwards.
CTGGAAAACGTAACGATTTAATTTCAAACTGCAATTTGCCACTTTCGATTCTGGCAATATCTAAAGTGCCTTCTATTAATGACAATAAGTGCTCACCGCTTCGTAATATAACTTTTGTGGCGTGTTTGTTTTTGTCGACAATATCAGCATTATTATCTAATAACTGTGCATATCCTAGAATGCTGTTTAGCGGTGTTCTTAGCTCATGGCTTATCCCTGTTATATAGCGACTTTTTGCTTCATTCGCCTGTTCTGCAATTTCTCGTGCCAACTGAAGTTCAGCATCCGTTTGTTTATGCAGCACAATTTCTCGTTGCAATAAGCTGTTTTGATTATTCGATTCTTGTTGTGCCACATTTCTACTTTGTGATGTCAGCACTAACCACCAAACGATAATGCCACTGACCAACACCAAGGCAGAATAGGCTTTAACAAAACCAACTTGTATCTGCGGCATAATTAATGCCGAATAATCTGTCACCGTTAATGAGATATGAATATAGATCAATCCAAATATAGAGGCTAAGACTAATATGGTCAGGGTCATCAATAACAAGTAGTGACCCACGCCACTATGAATATTGCTCGACCAGGATGATGGTAATAGCTTATCTATTACCGACTGCCATTGTGATGTGAGTCTGGCATGAGGTTTACAGGCGTCATTACAACGCGCATCAAGGCAACAACACAGTGAACATATTGGACCTTGATAAGCCGGACAATGAGCGATGTCATCAATTTCATAATCACGACCACAAATACTGCAGGTTGCTTTGGTCTGTTTAGGATGAAATTGATATGGCTGTCTGGCAAGATAGTATTTGCCTTTAGTGAACCAAGCGATTGCAGGTGTGGCTATCAAGGCTGTAATCATTGCAATAAAGGATGAAAAGGCCTGAGCTTCGAGTCCGAAGGCACCCAAAAAGGCGACGACAGACAAAAGTGAGGCAATGCCCATAGCGCCGACACCAACGGGATTAATATCGTACAAATAGGCTCTTCTAAACTCGACGCCTTTTGGACTTAAGCCAAGGGGTTTATTAATCACTAAATCTGCCACCACAGCCGTTATCCACGAAATCGCGATGTTTGAATAGAGCCCAAGTATTTGCTCAAGTGCCTGGAAAACATCCAGTAACATCAACATGGTGGCAATTAACACATTAAACAAAAGCCAAACAACGCGACCAGGATGACTATGGGTTAAGCGAGCAAAGAAGTTTGACCATGCTAAAGACCCCGCATAAGCGTTAGTAATATTAATTTTGATCTGTGACAACACAACAAAGAATACTGTCACCGCCAATATGACTCCTGCATTCGAGAAGACATAACTGAAGGCCACAGAATACATATGCGTTGGATTGATTGCCTGTTCGATGGTTTTACCAGACATAATGGCTAAATAGGCCAATAGTGCACCGATAAACATTTTCAACATGCCCATCGTTATCCAGCCAGGCCCTGCCATAAGAACACCTAAGTGCCATTTAAAACGATTTTGCGATGTTTTTTCAGGCATAAAGCGTAAGAAATCGACTTGTTCGCCCACTTGAGGAATCAAGGCCATACCAATCGCAATCGCAGTTCCAAACATGTAGATATTGAAGTCGTTATCGTAACCAGACTCACCAGCGAAATGCATCAGCCCTGATAAAGCATCAGGTTGTTTATAGAAAATAAAGACCAGGGGCAGCACCATCATAAATAGCCAGAGTGGCTGAGTAATCATTTGGATTCGGCTGATCAAGGTCACGCCGTGTGTCACCAGAGGGATCACGACAACGGCACAAATGAGATAACTCATATAGAGTGGTATCTCAAAATATAAACTCAAGGCATAGGCCATGATGACCGCTTCAAGAGCGAATAAAATAAAGGTAAACGTGGCATATACAAAGGAAGAGATGGTCGAGCCAATATAGCCAAAACCAGCACCACGGGTCAGTAAATCCATATCCAAACCATATTTCGCCGCGTAATAACTGATGGGCAAACTGGTCAAAAAGATAATTAAACTAACAGTGAGAATCGCCCAAAAGGCATTTATAAAACCATAATTAACCGCAATACTGCCGCCGATAGCTTCTAAAACGAGGAAAGAGATAGCACCGAGGGCTGTATTGGACACGCGAAAAATAGACCACTTCCTAAAGGAATGTGGTGTGAACCTGAGCGCGTAATCTTCTAAAGTTTCGTTGGCAACCCAAGTATTGTAATCACGACGAATCTTAATGATGCGTTGAGGTGCATCATTACTTGGAATCTCGTTTGTAGCATCATTCGAAGTCAATATAGTGTCCTGACGGTGTGGAGATGCTTTTGCCAGTCCATGATACAAACAGCAACTAAACTCATTCTGAGTAGCATATTACCTGATCTATTTAACTGGATTATCTACGTAATCTTGCGTAGATAAAAAAATGTCCTGATGTGTGTCAGGACATTTCATAACATCATTCAGTGGATAGTTAGCTAAGCACTAAAACAGAACCAGCGACAGTTAAAATAGCGACTAGAACCTGTTGTAAGAATGCACCCAGTTTTTGTTTTTGACTACCTAAGACATATCCAACAGCTAAAATAAGACTAGTTGATAAAGCTAAACCAGCACAGGCGATAAAGCTATTTCCACTAGTAATAAGCTCCTGCCCATGGACTAGCCCATGTAATACGGCAAAAACACTGGTAATAATCAACTGTAATGCGAATGGAATCCGGCTAGCAACTACCAAAACAATGGCCATCGCAATAACACTCAAGGCAATACTCTGTTCGACAAGCGATGAGGCTGTCATCAATGTTCCGACAAACAGGCCTGCGAATAAAGCCCCTAAAAAAAGTGACGGAATGATAAACCTATTTTCACTACCTGCACGCGCCGCCCAGAATCCGACAGCTAACATCACCAGTAAATGATCTATGCCTGTTAATGGATGCATAAAGGCACCTAAAAATCCTACTGCTTCATGGCCAGGATGTGCCATCGCCGCAAGCGGAATGCCCAAAAGAGCTGCTAATGTAACGATACTTTTTTTCATTTTAATTTCTCCATCACAGTATTAATTCAGCATTAAGCCTTGCTTTTCAATAAATTGAATGATGTCTTCCAATCCACTTTCCTCTTTCATATTGGTAAAAAAGAACGGTTTCTCACCACGCATTTTCTTGGCATCGTGCTCCATGACCTCCAGAGATGCCCCTACCAGCGGTGCCAAATCCGTTTTGTTGATAATCAATAAATCTGATTTTGTAATACCCGGGCCACCTTTTCTGGGTATCTTTTCACCTGCCGAGACATCAATAACATATAAGGTAAGATCGGATAATTCTGGGCTGAATGTTGCCGCTAAATTATCACCACCGCTCTCAATAAAGACGATATCGAGGGGATCGAATCGTTCACTGAGTTGTGCTACGGCTTCGAGATTCATAGAAGCATCTTCACGAATTGCTGTATGAGGACAACCACCGGTCTCAACACCAATAATGCGGTCTGCCGTCAACGCCTGATTTCTGGTTAGAAACTGAGCGTCTTCTTTGGTGTAAATATCATTTGTGACGACCGCAATATTGTATTTATCACGAAGGTGTTTACACAACGCTAATGTCAGTGCTGTTTTGCCTGATCCAACAGGACCACCAATACCAACACGTAAAGGTTCTTTCATTGATACCTCACTTTAAGAACGGAATAATCGAGAATATTGTGTTTCATGTTTACAGCTTGCAGAGGTTAATGACGGACAAAAATTACTCATATCATCATCCTCACAGGCTATCGCTTGTTGGATGAGGTTAGGAATCCTCTCACTGACATTCATCAGAATTTTTTGTCCAGCGACTTGGCCAAGAGGTACCGCTTTCATCGAGGCACTGACCTGGTTTTCAAGCCAGGACCAGGCATATACATGCAACATTTCCTGTAATGAAATTTGCCAATTGTCAGCGCAAGCAGCATAAACAGTGGGAAATGATGGTTCTACTAGCTGCTGTAATAATTGCTCATGGGTTGAGGACCACGTTGATAATTCGTTTTGCAAACGCAACAGAGAGTAGCCCATTTGCCTCGACTCTGCCCAAGTCTCGGCAGAATCTCGCCCCGCTTTATATATGGCATCCCATTGCTGGAGCTTTTGTAAATCAGCTTGCTGCCACGCAGCATAAAGGCGTTTGAGAAGTGGTAATTCAAACTGTGCATAATACGTTTCTAGTACTGCCGATATCCATGCCTCAGCAGAGTCTTTATCTTTAACATCGCCTGATTCAATGGCCCACTCAAATCCTTGAGAATAACTATATGCACCTATTGGCAATGCAGGACTGGCCAGTTGTAAAAGTCGAGAGAACGCCGCTGATGACATGTTCAATGCTTATGCGAATGTTCGTGACTGTGGGAGTGAGCGTGGTCATCATCGTTATGATGATGGTGTCCACCGCCATAGGCGCCCGACTCTGGTTCAAACGCTGCCTCAACTTCTGTGACTTCTACCCCCAAACCTAGCAACATATCTTTCAGTACATAGTCGGATTCTAATTGTAAGCAGCCATCACCAATTTGCAGAGGTACGTGGCGATTACCCAGATGATAAGCCGCTCTCATCAAATCGTGTGTCGATTTTGCTGTGACCTTCATTACGGCTTGGTCTGCTGCCTGCACTTGAATTAAAGCGCCATTATCAGCCTGAAGAATATCGCCACCACGCATAATCTCACCACGATTCATGTAAATGGCGGCTTCCTGTCCAGAGGCTAGAGTCACACGTAATCGGCTTTTTTGACGTAAATCAAAGCTCAACGACACACTGTCGTCAAATGCAGCATCGTTTTGGTTTGTAGAAAGTTTGGTTCTAATTTCAAGCATAGATTTCTCTAGAATAAAAAGTAACGTTGGGCCATAGGTAATTCTGTCGCAGGCTCACACATTAATAATTCACCATCCGCTAACACTTGATAAGTCTCTGGATCCACCGTAATTTCAGGCGTAGCGTCATTTAATACCATGTCTTTCTTTGTGACCTGACGGCAGTCTTTCACTGGCACGAGGGTCTTTTGCAAATTAAGCATCGCGATATCTGAATTAGTCATGGCGGCCTTAGAGACAAAGGTCAACGAGCTTTTTAAGCCCTTACCAAAACTAGCAAACATAGGTCGGTAATGAACCGGCTGTGGTGTCGGTATGGAGGCGTTTGGATCGCCCATTGCCGCAGAAGCAATACTGCCACCTTTTAGAATCAATGACGGTTTCACACCAAAAAAGGCAGGACGCCACAACACCAAATCAGCAAACTTACCCGGTTCTATTGAGCCAACAACATGTGAAATACCGTGTGTAATAGCAGGGTTAATGGTGTATTTAGCAATATAGCGTTTAACACGAAAGTTATCCGTGTCACCGTCACTTTCTTTTTTATCCTCAGGCAATGTGCCACGTTGTACTTTCATTTTATGTGCGGTTTGCCATGTTCGCATAATGACTTCACCCACTCGCCCCATCGCCTGTGAGTCTGAAGACATCATGGCAAAGGCACCTGTGTCATGCAGGATATCTTCAGCAGCAATCGTTTCACGGCGAATACGCGATTCAGCAAAGGCCACATCTTCGGCAATCGCTGGGTCCAAATGATGACAAACCATCAACATATCCAAATGCTCGTCCAATGTGTTGACGGTGAATGGCCGGGTTGGATTGGTAGACGATGGCAGTACATTTTGTGAACTGATGGCCTTGATGATGTCAGGGGCATGCCCACCACCTGCACCTTCAGTGTGGAAAGTATGGATTGTGCGACCTTTAAAGGCATCAAGCGTAGTCTCGACAAAACCCGATTCATTCAAGGTATCGGTATGGATAGCGACTTGCACATCCATTTCATCGGCTACAGACAAGCAATTATCAATCGCTGCTGGCGTTGTCCCCCAATCTTCATGCAATTTGAGGCCAATAGCTCCCGCCTCTACCTGCTCTCTTGCAGGATCAGGAAGCGAGACATTGCCTTTACCGAAAAAGCCCATATTCATCGGGAAAGCTTCGGCGGCCTCTAACATGCGGTGAATATGCCAAGGTCCCGGCGTACATGTTGTGGCATAGGTGCCAGTTGCTGGACCAGTTCCGCCACCTAACATGGTTGTCACACCAGAGGTTAAGGCCTCTTCAATTTGTTGAGGACAAATCCAGTGGATATGACTATCAATGCCACCTGCCGTCAAGATCATGCCTTCACCTGCAATCACCTCAGTTCCAGCACCGATAGGTATAGTGACGTTGGGTTGAATATCTGGATTACCAGCCTTACCAATTAGCCAAATATGGCCATCTTTCAAACCAACATCTGCTTTAATAATACCGCTAACGGCATCAATAATCAGTGCATTCGTAATAACAGTATCGGCGACATCAGCAGACGTCAGCTGAGATTGCCCCATACCATCACGAATGACTTTACCACCACCGAACTTCACTTCTTCACCGTAGGTAGTGAGGTCTTTTTCGACTTCAATCCATAGTTCAGTATCGGCAAGACGAACTTTGTCTCCAACAGTAGGCCCAAACATTTCCGCATAGGCTTGATGTGATACTTTAACCGTCATTTACAGTGCTCCCATAACTTTGCCAGCGAATCCATACACCGTTTGTGAGCCAGCTAATTTGACCAGTTCTACCGTTCTCATTTGACCAGGCTCGAAACGAACGGCAGTACCTGAGGTGATGTTAAGACGAAAGCCATAGGCTAGATCACGATCAAATATTAACGCTTCATTTACCTCGAAAAAATGATAATGAGAGCCAACTTGAATTGGACGGTCACCTGAATTGGATACATCAACCTGAACCGTCTCACGTTGAACATTGAGCTCGATATCACCGGCCGAAAAACGCATTTCACCTGGAATCATGTCAATACCTCAGACTATTGGATTGTGGACGGTGATGAGCTTTGTGCCATCAGGAAAGGTTGCTTCCACTTGAATGTCATGCAACATTTCAGGGATACCTTCCATCACATCATCACGACGTAATAAGGTGGCACCATAACTCATTAGCTCACTGACACTGCGTCCATCTCTCGCCCCCTCCATAATCGCAGCTGAGATATAGGCAATGGATTCAGGATAATTGAGTTTTACGCCTCTCTCTTTGCGTCGCTCAGCCAATAAAGCAGCAGTGAAAATTAATAATTTATCTTTTTCTCTCGGCGTTAAATCCATCGTTTTATACCTTTTATCTCACTATATTCAGGTAGCCCAAATTCTAGGGCGCTCAGCTTGTCTTTCTGCATACCACGGACGCAAACAAGCCCATAATTGTTCAAAATAAACCTTCGCTTCTTGGGCGCAGTTGCCCATATATCGTGCTGTAAACACCTCAGGTAAGGCTGATACAGCAAAATGATTATTATTAGGAATAGTCACTTCTCGACAAGCAGTTAATACCGACTCAGGCACTTCGCCTGCAGCTACGATAAAGCTGCCAAACACGGGATAGTTACGCAAACCGGCAATAGAAGAAATAACGGGACTGTCCGGTTTAAAAGAGGCTTTTTCGAACCAGAGCAGCGTATTGTCACGCTTGACTTGTACCTGTTGCCGATAGTGACCCTGTTGCCATGACTCCCCGCTTGCTTGACGGCCTAAACAACTAATATCCCAACCGGCAAAACAAGCATTCCCTTCAAGCTCAATCAGGGTATTCAGTTCAATATCAGCACCATCGAAGACAATATTCTCTTGTGGGAACCATTCCACTTTAGCTGCAGACTCCAAGCGCATTGAGACGGTTTGACTTGCTTTACGACCAGCCGCTTTATACCACTTAGTCGCGCCAGGCGTGGTTAACAGAGCATGACTATCAGTCGCTAAATCAACGTGAATAGCTAAGGTATCACCACCGGCGATACCACCTGGAGGATGTAAAATTAGGATATGTGCTGGAGTTGGACCTTCGGGATAAAGGCATTTTTGAATTGTCAGTGGACCGGCATGCTGGCGTTTAACAAGGACTGTTTTGTGATCGCGCTGTTCGAAACCTAGTTGAAGATAGGCATCCCAACCGCTCATGGTCGTGTTCAAATGCGTTGTATCGATCAGCTGTATCACTAGATGGTCCTATATGAATGCGCTAAAAGATAACATGATGGCACACGCCTTTTACAATAAATATAAAAAGCGTGTGCACATGTCACTAAACCGTTAAGTATTGTTTAATCTTAGCGGCATCAACATTTTCACGGACATCTTCATGAATTAACTTACCTTTTTCAATAACCATGATTCTGTCAGCAATATCCATCGTAAAACTCAGTACCTGTTCAGATACCACGATGGTAATTTCTCGCATTTCACGTATTTCATTCAACACGCGGGCGATATCTTTAATGATAGAAGGTTGAATGCCCTCTGTTGGTTCATCCAGCAGTAACACTTTCGGATTGGTGACCAAGGCACGAGCAATAGCTAACTGCTGTTGTTGCCCACCGGATAAATTACCGCCTTTACGGTGACGCATTTCATGTAACACCGGAAATAGCGAAAAGATATCATCAGGAATCTTTTTCTGTTTAGATACCTGCAGTCCTGTCTCGATATTTTCCTGAACTGTTAAGTTAGGGAAAATCATTCTGCCTTGCGGTACATAGGCAAGACCACTGGCAACACGCTTATAACTCTCCATACCACTTAAGTCTTCACCTTCCAATTTAAGCGTGCTGGATTGGCTCGGCAGTATTCCCATCAACGATTTGAACAACGTGGTCTTGCCCATACCGTTTCGGCCCATAATGGCTAAGGTTTCATTTTTCTGCGCGCTAAAGCTAATCTCGTGAATGACTTCACTTTGGCCATAACTGACTTGCAGATTTTCAACTTCAAACATGGTTATCTCCTCAGTAGCCTTTTAGTGGCCCAGATATACTTCAATGACTTTTTCATCGTTTTGAACTTTGTCCATATCACCTTCAGCTAAAATTTTGCCTTGATGCAATACTGTCACTTTACGGGCGATTTTTTTAACAAACTCCATATCATGTTCAATAACAATGACCGAACGATTCTGACAAATCCGATTTAATAACTCGGCAGTTTCATCACGTTCTTTGGCACTCATACCCGCTACGGGCTCATCTAACATTAGTAGCTCGGGATCTTGCATCAGCAACATGCCAATTTCTAACCATTGTTTTTGGCCGTGACTCAATACAGCGGCTTCAGTATCAAGCGCATCCAATAGCTGAATATCTTCGGCTATTTGAAGAACGGTATCGCGCACTTTGTCATCACTTTGAAAGAACAAACTTCCGAATACGCTTCTACCTTCAGGATAGGAGACCTCTAAATTTTCATAGACCGTTAAGTTTTCATAAATCGACGGTGTTTGAAATTTACGGCCAACGCCAGTTCTCACAATTTCGTGTTCAGCGAGCTTAGTCAGCTCGCTATTTTTGAATTTGATAGAGCCCGAGCTTGATTTGGTTTTACCGCAGATCAAATCAAGTAACGTGGTTTTACCTGCACCGTTTGGACCGATAATGACGCGAAGTTCATTCTTATCGATATACATGGATAAGTCTTCTACCGCTTTAAATCCATCAAACGATACCGTCAAATCTTCTATCGCCAAGAGAAAGTCTGTAGAGGCACTCATTATTCAGCTCCTTGTGATTTTGCTTTTTCTTCTAACGCTGCTGCACCGGCAGGTTTATTACCCGAGTCTTGGAAACGTTTTAAGAAGCCAATTTTACTTGCGTATTTTTCATAGATTCCCGCTAAACCATTTGGGAAGAACATAACAACAGCAATGAATAAACCGCCCATCAGGAATAACCAGACTTCTGGAAATGTTTCAGAAAACGTCGTTTTACCCAAATTAACAATCAACGTTCCGTAGACCACTCCAATCAGTGACATACGGCCACCAACGGCTGCAAAGATAACCATTTCAATCGAAGGTACAATGCCAACAAAAGACGGTGACATGAAACCGACTTGTAAGGTAAACATCGCGCCACCAATCGCCGCAATCACAGCAGATAGACAGAAGATGAAAATCTTAAAGTTCGATACGTCATAGCCTGAGAAACGTACACGGTCTTCTTTATCTTTCATCGCCAATAAAAGACGGCCAAATTTACTGGTTAACACAAAGCGACTGATACAGATAACTGACAGCAATAAAATGGCATTCACGAAATACAGGATATATTTTGCAGAATCGACGCGAATATCCCAGCCATTCAGCGTTCTTAAGTCAGTAATACCATTAATACCACCGGTGTAACCTTGCTGACCAACAATCAATACCGTCAAGATAACAGCGATAACCTGAGTGATAATTGCGAAATACACACCACCTACACGACGTTTAAACATCGAATAGCCAATAATGAAAGCAAATACAGCGGGTACAACAAGAATAGCTAGTATCGCCACCCATAAGTGTTCAAAAGGAACCCAAAACCAAGGTAATTCAGTTAGCTGGTTCCAATCCATAAAGTCTGGAATACCTGGTGTTGATTGAATGGCTGTGTTCTCTGGATCAGATGCTTCTAATTTCAGAAACATCGCCATGGCATAACCACCAAGACCAAAAAACACCCCTTGGCCTAAGCTTAAGATACCGCCGTAGCCCCAAAGTAATACTAGACTGACGGCTGCAAAAGCATATGTCAGATACTTACCAATCAGGTTTAGACGAAACAAGTCTAGCGTGAGAGGTAACACAATCAGAATCAAGACAGCTAATATAATGAAGCCATATGCCCCATTTTTACCGCCTAAGAACCGTTCATAAAAGAAACTCATATTCACCCCCAACCTTATTTACGAACTTTGATAGAGAACAGACCTTCTGGACGCATCATTAAAATGATGACCAGTGTGAGTAAGGTCAGTACTTTTGCCATAGAACCACTAATAAAGAACTCAAGAATTGATTGAGCCTGAGCGATACTAAAGGCAGAGGCGATAGTGCCAAATAAACTTGCTGCACCACCGAAGACCACAACCATGAAGGTGTCTACAATATAAAGAGAACCTGTCGTTGGTCCGGTTGAAGCAATAGTTGTGAATGCTGCACCAGCAACACCGGCGATACCACAACCCAAAGCAAAGGTCATACGATCAACGCGAGTTGTGTTGATGCCGACGGCACCACTCATAATACGATTTTGAGTAGTTGCACGGACATTCAAGCCCCACGATGAACGGTACATCAACGTGAATACACCAAGTGTAACCAGAGTTGTTAACCCCAAAACAAACATGCCGTTAATTGGAATAAAGATAGTATCCGTTGGCATGTAAGAGCCCATTAACCAATCAGGTAATGTTGGACTTACTTCACGTGCACCGAACAGTGAACGGAAGATTTG
>DRHY01000351.1 GCA_011052985.1 Methylophaga thalassica | reverse complement strand
TGAGCAAGTTCGAATGATGGCAAAAGAAGGGGCCAAAATCGTGGCGGCTAATTTGCAAAAAGATCCCATCGTTGCCGAAGGTAAAGCAGCCGACAGTTTATGGAAACGTACCGAAGATATCGTCGAAGAGATCAATGCGAGTGGTGGAGAAGCGATTGCCATTGCACTGGATGTGACTCAAGAGCAAGACTGGATTGATGCTGTTGCTGAAACAGAAAAACGTTTTGGAAGGCTCGATGTGTTGGTAAATAATGCCGGTATTTATTATCACGCAGGATTGCTTGAACATACGGTCGAAAAATTTTACCAAATCGTCAATATTAATCAGCTTGGTGTGCTCTTAGGTATGAAAGCTGCCGTGCCCGCCATGAAACGCTCTGGAGGTGGTTCGATTGTGAACTTTTCTTCGATCTATGGTATCGCCGGAGCTGGGGTTTCAACGGCCTACCAGAGCACTAAAGGCGCGGTAAGATTAATGACTCGATCAGCTGCATTGGAGTTTGTCGGAGACAATATCCGTGTCAATGCGATTTGTCCGGGCATGTTTGATACCAATTTATTCGACAGTATTGTGCCAAAAGACGAGTGGGATGCACTTATTTCTATGGTGCCAATGAAGCGTTTTGGTAAACCGCATGAGATTGCTTACGGCACGATATTCCTAGCATCTGATGAGTCGTCATTTATGACCGGTACCGACTTAGTGATTGATGGTGGTTATACCTGTCCTTAATATCGTAAGTTTTCTAGTAAAACTAGCCTTGAACAGAATTCAAGGCTAGTTTTTGCCAGATTAATATTCAGCAATGATCAGCGTGATTAAAACGGGTTTCACATATCCTAAACAAACCAAGATGTTTTAGGCATTTTGGCTTTCATGAGCAGCCCGAATCGGCCCTTGAGCTAATAGCCAAGCAATCACTAAAAAGCACAGCATGCCGAGCAAAATACTTTGAAAGCGAACACCAGCATCAATCATGAAGCCAAGAAAAGCAGGGGCAATACCGGTTGAAAACACCATAAACGCAGACTTAAGTGAGCGTACCTGACCAAGGTGGTCACGACCCCACAAGCGGACAAGTAAGGTATCTCCGATAGGTGAGGACATACCAAGTGCCATACCTGCCCCTAACATAAGAATCCAAATCCCTGCGTTGCCACCAAATAATGCTGCAAAAATAAGAGCGAGTGCGAAGGGTAGCAGATAGAGTTTTGCTAAAGTCGTGGCACCGAATTCATCGATCCAACGACCACCTAATAAAGCGCCTGGAAAACGAGCAATCCCTAAACCTGTTAAGGCTAAAGCATACGTTGTCACGCTGGCGGATAAGTCTTGTGTCATCTGGGCTTGGTAAATAAAAATGCCTGTTAGTGTGATGGGTAACACCATCAACAAAGGAAGTAGCCGCCAAAAACGGCTGTCTCGAGTTGGACTTGGGCCGGCATTGTCCTGCGATTTATTATCCTTTTTCTGCCTTGGTGCTTGTGGCCAATCGACAAACAAAATTAACAATACCCACAGAACGATTAATACCCCTAAAATCGACCACCACACTTGTTGCCAACTATAGCTGATCGCCATTAAGGCGATGACGGGAGGTAGAATAACTTCACCTGTTGGCATGCCGAGCGTGACAAGGCCAAGTGCTTTACCGCGATTTAGGGTGAACTCCCTGCCTGCTAAGGTGCTGCCAAAATGGGTCATTAACCCTTGACCACACAAGCGCTGAAGTCCCAAGCCAACAACACTTAATCCCCACCAAGGAGAGAGTGTTAACATTAATACGCCAATGGTGAGAACGACCAATACACTGAGGACATAACGTCGTGGCGCTATCCAATCTATCTTTGGTCCGAAGTGCATCACTAAAAATCCACTTATCATGGTGATAGCAGCGTATATTGAGCCAAATTCACCGGCGGTAATGTCAAGATAATTACTGATATCAGCCTGAAATAAGCCAATAAAAAAACTCTGTCCCAAATTGCCGGTAAAAACAGCTAAATAAGCTGCTGCAACTAGGCCAAAGTGACGTTTTAGCAGACCCGCATAACTGAGGCGGATGTTTGAATCCATGATTACCCTTTAGTCGTTGGAGTGTATGAAATGATTAGCGCAAAAAGATAATGCTCTGTTTTTGCTGCCATCACTGATTTGAATTAGCTGCATAGTGTAACAGTGGGATAAAATCATCTTCTATCCACGCTGATTTTCCATGACCTAGAATCATTTATTAATGTGAGCTAGAAACAGCTTGTTAACCTATATTGCTGTCGTTTGTATTTGTTAAAACACGTATAGATTGTTATGGTTGTGCGCAATTAATTTCTCACATTCATACTATTTGATGAGCCCGATACAGGAGTATTCTGTGCCCAAACCGAACACTGTTAAACCCTTACTATTACTACTTATCCCCTTATTAATTCTGTTCATTACTTCTTTTTCAGCTCCGTCTTATGCCGGTGGTGTCACGGCTGATTCAGTCGAAAAAAGTGAGAC
>DRHY01000350.1 GCA_011052985.1 Methylophaga thalassica | reverse complement strand
CATTTTAACGACTTAAACACAGCGATTTGCTGGGTTATCGTATTTTATTGCATGTTGAGGTTAAACCAATGTTACATCAGCCCGATATAGTAATGTCCTCTCTTGATCTTGAGAGGCTTGAACATCTAATGAAGTCACTCAAAAACGATGATTTTCCTGGTAGAAAATCATTGGAGGACGAACTTGAGAGAGCGACCATCGTCGCGTCGAATCAAATCCCAAGTGATGTCGTGTCAATGAATTCATTGGTGAGATTTTCAGTCTCATCATCGAAAGAAAGCTTTTGTCTATCTCTGGTGTATCCAAATGATATGAAATCTGATGGCTCGACCATTTCAATACTCGCCCCTGTTGGCAGTGCCATGCTTGGTCTGAAAGAAGGTGATGAAATTGATTGGCCCAATCAGGATGGCAACAGCGTTAAAGTGAGAATTGAAAAAATTCTCTATCAGCCAGAACGTTCTGGTGATTTTCATCGCTAGTCGTTGTTACCACCTAAAGATGGGGCTCAATGCCCCCTATCACTCTATACAATTCGTTTTATTAAACGCGTGACAGTTTATAAAAACGGATCAAACGACTGAGTTGTATGCACTCGCATATAACTCAGTTGATCCAGCTTAATTATCGGCAACGGTCCTCAATAAAAAACTCTCGAGACAAGCTCATCATGATTGCAGCATAGCAAGTAACTGGATGGTGTATAAATGCCTATTTTTTATTCCATTGACTACGTTAATACACTACCATCAACTGTTAGTTAATCGTCCTCTTAAAGGTTCATTTTCAGTGTTTTCAAATTTTCTTCGGCCGAACAATCTCTCCCAAAAAATGATGCGTGTTATTTTTGTCATCTATCTTGGTGTAGCGTGCTTAATTACAGGCATACAGTTTCTGACTGAATATTTAAAAACGCAGGATTCAATATTAACTGAACTAAAGCAGCTGGAAGAGATCGTCATCGACCCTGTATCAACAAATCTATGGCAATACGACTACAAACAATTGGATGTTCTGATTAATGGCTTGATTACGATGCCCATTATTGAAGGTGTCGATATTACTGATAAACAAGGTAATGCTATCGTTTCTAAACGAGTCTATGACTCATCCTCAGAACCCATATCCATGTTTGAGACGACATCAGACTTAAGTTGGACGCTTAACGCTGAAGTAGTCGGACTTGGAACAATGACACTATATTCATCATCAAATGTCATTTTTGATCGTGTTTGGTTCAGTTTTGCCTTGATCGCTCTCACAGCAATCATCAAATTATCCGTTTTATTTGGGCTATTTATCTGGGCCTTTAATCGCTATCTGGCTCTACCACTCAAAGAGCTTATGTCCCAAGTAGATGAGGTTCAGCTCAGTCGGTCGTTAAGCAAACGCATTTCACTCTCTGATGAGCATGATAATGAGCTAAGTCAGCTTCAAGCGCATATGAACAGCATGCTTGCCAGCATGGAAAATGACAGACAAAGACTATTAGAAGATGAAAAAGCCCAACGAGAATGGCTAGAACAAGCGGTGACAGAACGCACAGCTGAATTACAACTATTGAATGAAAAACTCAAAGATCTCGCGGCTAGAGACTCGTTAACCGGTGCCCTAAATCGTGGGAGTTTCTTTGAAACCGCACAGCATCTTTTTATGCTTTGCTATCGGCAAAAATCTCCTGCCGCATTTATTTTGATGGATTTAGATCATTTCAAACGCATTAATGACGAATATGGCCATTTTATTGGTGATCAGGTATTGCTCCACTTCACGCAAACTATCCAGTCTTTATTGAGAAAGTCAGACCTTATCGGCCGTGTTGGTGGTGAGGAGTTTGCTTTATTTTTGCCTAATGCAGGTATGGATGAAGCATTCCAGATTGCCGACAAAATTAGACAACGTATAAAAGAATCCTTACTAAATATTGATGGTCAAAAAGTCACTTACACGGTTAGTCTGGGTATCGAGGCCGCGGGGCCAGACGATCACAGTATTGATCAACTATTTAAACGTGCTGATGTAAAACTTTATCAAGCAAAAGATAAGGGTCGTGATCGTGTTGAAATGTAAAAATATCGCCCTAGTATTAGGTCTGTTCATACCCTTAATAAATGCCAATACGAGTCAGGCGGATACATTAAAAGTCTGTTACGACCAATGGGCACCTATGACCATATTTCCAACTGACGACGCGCCTAACCGTGGTGTTGTCATCGACATGTTAGAGCACATTTATACCAGCAAAGGCTATGAGCTTGAATATTATGAAGTGCCTCTAGCTAGAGGCCTTGATATGGTCGCTGAGGGTCTGTGTGATATGTTACCAGAATACTTATTTTCACTGAGCTCTGCCAATCAATTCGTGTATGCCGCTGAGCCAAGCTTTTCCTACCCAACGGCTTTTGTTGTTAGGCGGGATGATCCTTGGAGATATACTGATATTTATTCTATTGAAGGCAAGCGTATTGCAACAGGACCGGGATGGGATTACAGCTCAGTCAGTGTCGATTATCAGGACTATATTGATGCCCCTGAGCACTCAGGCTTAGTTGAAGTCATTGCTGGAACCGATGATGTTGTGGATCGAATCTTTCAAATGATTAAAGCCAACCGAGTCGACATATACGCTGATAATGTTTTGGTACTTCAACATACTCT
>DRHY01000349.1 GCA_011052985.1 Methylophaga thalassica | reverse complement strand
TCGCCTTTCACTGTATGGTTGGAATATCCTAGGATTAATTCCATACCCCAGTTTTTATCAATCATATAGGTGATATCAAGTTCAGGAACGGTGTCTGAATTCACGCTGACACCTTTGGTACCTTGGTCAACCCCATTAACAGTCAATGTTCCACTGTCATCATTAGGGTTAACATTGATAATACGACCACGAATTAACCAATCACCTGCTTCATAAGCCATTGCAGGAGCGGCGGCAAAAGACAGCCCCAAAGTTGTGAGAAGTGCTGCAGCTAGCGTTGTTGTTTTCATTTTTTCCTCCAAGGATAAATCATGTGCTGTAAGACTTGATTTAGATTTTACCTAGAAGGTGTTTAATCGCACTGATCTGGATCAATAAAGTAACAGGTGATCAAAATTTGTTGTTTGTTATCCACACAACGACGTTAATTTTTCGCTGTCTGTGATTGAAATAGCTTTATTGTGAATTTCTATCAGCCTATCGTCACTAAAACGTGAAAATAAACGACTAACCGTCTCTACAGCTAGGCCAAGATGGTTAGCAATATCTGCACGTGACATACTTAGTTGAAAATCATTTGCTGAAAAACCACGATCTTTAAATCGACGTGATATTGACAGTAAAAATGTGGCTAGTTTTTCTTCTGCGGTTTTTTTGCCAAGAAGAAACATCAAACTTTTATCTCCTGACAACTCTTTACTTAATCTCGACATCATCTGCATCTGAAGTTGAGGCATATTTTTGCCCAATTCCTGAAGCTGATCATAAGGTAGTTCACAAACACTACTGCTTTCTAAGGCTTTTGCGTTGGAGCGATAAGCTTGTTCATAAATCGCATCTAATCCTACAAACTCACCAGGAAAATAAAACCCCGTAACTTGTTCGCGTCCGTCACCTGCGGAAACAGTAGTTTTGAATGAACCTGAGCGTACAACAAAGATGGAGTTAAAATCTGTGCTTGTGCTGAAGAGGGCTTGGCCTCGAGAAAAGTTCTGACTGCGTTTAATAATTTCATCGAGTTGAACTAGATCATCGCTGTGCAGTCCTAAAGGCAGGCAAAGACGGTACAGTGAGCATTCTTCGCAAGCAATGTTATGCTCATGTTCGACTTTTGCGAGGTCTCGAAAAAGAGGGGTGACATTGCCTAACTGAGACATGAATAATCCTATGAAATAAACTTCGCCTATAATAACGCTTCAAACCCTTGTCTGAAACAGTTATTATCTTATTTTTAATATCAATTTCAGGAAAAAAAATGACCACTCGCTGCGCCACAGTTGCGCGAAACACACTAGAAACTCAGATCGAGGTATCACTTGATCTAGATGGTAGCGGTCAATTCAGTTCAATCACTGGTGTCGCATTTCTCGATCACATGATGGAGCAGATTGCTCGTCATGGCTTGTTTGACCTTTCCATTAAGGCAAAGGGTGATCTACATATCGATGCTCACCACACGGTTGAAGATATTGGCATCACCATCGGGCAAGCGTTAAAACAAGCATTAGGCGATAAAAAAGGCGTTATTCGTTATGGTCATTCTTATGTGCCTTTAGATGAAGCGTTATCACGAGTCGTTTTAGATTTATCTGGTCGGCCGGGATTAGAGTTCAATGTCGCCTTTACCAGAGACAAAATTGGTGAGTTTGATGTGGAGTTATTTTACGAATTTTTCCAAGGTTTGGTTAACCATTCAGGAATGACATTACACATTGATAATATCAAAGGTCGTAACTCTCACCATATCGCTGAAACGATATTTAAAGCGTTTGGTCGCGCACTAAGAATGGCAGTTACATTAGATCAGCGTGCTCTTGAGCAAATGCCATCGACCAAAGGTTCTTTGTAATCCTCATATAGCGGGTTATATTAGTTCTCATCATAGAATATTAATTAAACAGGTTTAAAATGCGTCGCATAGCAGTGATCGACTACGGCATGGGCAATTTACGCTCAGTCTCTAAAGCACTGGAAACTGTCTCCAAACAAAGCAGTATAAAAATCACCGCTGATCCACAGGTTATTCAGGCTGCGAGCCATATTGTCTTCCCTGGGGTTGGGGCAATTCGTGATTGCATGCTTGAACTAAAAAATCTGGAGTTGATCGAGGTCATTACCCAAGTAGCGAGAGAAAAACCTTTTCTAGGTATTTGTTTGGGTATGCAAGCATTACTGAGTCGAAGTGAAGAGAATAGTGGTATTGATACATTAAACATCTTCCCTGGGAATGTTAAACACTTCGACATCACGACCGATAAAATGGGGCAAAGACTAAAAGTACCTCATATGGGTTGGAACAAAGTCAAACAAACCTATAAACATCCACTGTGGAATAACATTGAACAAGATAGTCGTTTTTATTTTGTGCACAGTTACTTTGCAAGCCCTGACAGTGATGATGTGATAGCCGGTACCTCCGATTACCCTGATTCATTTGCAGCAGCATTGTATAGAGATAATATTTTTGCGGCTCAATTCCACCCTGAGAAAAGTCAGCGATCGGGACTGCAATTGTTAGAAAATTTTGTAAACTGGGACGGCCAGTCCTAATGATAAATACTAAAATGGAGATAGATTTATGTTGTTAATTCCTGCCATTGATCTGAAAGATGGTCACTGCGTTCGTTTACGCCAGGGGCGAATGGAAGACAATACAATTTTTTCAGAGGATCCTGTCGCTGTAGCCCGTCGGTGGGTTGAGGCTGGAGCAAGACGTCTTCACATGGTTGATTTGGATGGTGCCTTTGCTGGAAAACCTGTCAATGCAGAAGTCATCCATAAAGTCTGTGAAACTTTCCCTGATCTTGATGTACAAGTCGGTGGTGGTATTCGTGATGAAGAAACGATCCAAACCTATCTTCACGCTGGCGTTAGATACGTGATCCTAGGTACTAAAGCAATCAATGCCCCGCACTTTGTTGGTGATGTTTGTGCTGAATTCCCTGGGCATATCATCATCGGTCTTGATGCAAAAGATGGCAAAGTAGCTATTGATGGTTGGTCAAAACTATCAAATCACGATGTCATTGATATCGCACAACAATTTGAACAAGACGGTGTCGAAGCGATTATTTACACGGATATCAGTCGAGACGGAATGATGCAAGGTGCAAACTTAGAGTCTACAAGTAAACTTGCTAGAGCCATTAACATCCCGGTCATTGCCTCTGGTGGCATGTCAAATTACGACGATATTGAAGCCCTATGTGCTTGCGAAGATCATGGGGTAATGGGAGCGATTCTTGGACGAGCTATTTACGAGGGCACCATTGACCTAACTAAAGGTCAAGAGCTTGCTGATAAACTTAATCCTCCATTGAAATTCTAATTAAACATGTCACTCGCGAAACGAATCATACCGTGCTTAGATGTTGATGATGGCCGTGTTGTAAAAGGTGTTCAGTTTGTCGATATTCGAGATGCTGGTGACCCAATTGAGGTCGCTAAGCGTTACGACTTACAGGGCGCTGATGAAATTACCTTTTTAGACATCACCGCAACACATCATGATAGAGATACCATGCTGCATGTCGTTGAAGCGGTCGCCAGTCAAGTATTTATTCCTCTCACTGTTGGTGGTGGAATACGCACGGTTGATGATATTAGACGTATGCTCAATGCCGGTGCTGATAAGGTAGGTATTAACTCTGCTGCGGTTAAAAATCCAGAATTTGTTAAAGAGGCTGCAGAAAAATTTGGTTCACAATGTATTGTTGTGGCAATTGATGCTAAGAAAGTCTCTACTGACGAAGAACTAGATAAATGGGAAATATTCACGCATGGTGGTCGTCAACCAACAGGTATTGATGCCATAGAATGGGCAAAAAAAATGGTTACCTACGGTGCCGGTGAAATATTACTGACCAGTATGGATAAAGATGGCACGAAATCAGGTTTTGATTTAGAGCTGACCAAAGCGGTAAGTGATGCCGTCGATGTGCCTGTTATTGCTTCAGGCGGTGTAGGTAAACTGCAAGATCTCACCGATGGCATTAAACTCGGTCATGCTGATGCTGTGTTAGCAGCCAGTATTTTTCATTTTGGTGAACATACGGTTGGTGAAGCAAAGCAACAAATGGCGAGTCAGGGTATAGAGGTACGCTTGTAATGAGTTGGCTCGATCAAGTCGCTTGGAATGAAAAAGGCTTAGCACCTGTTATCACACAGGAGTTTAGTACAAAGCAAGTACTTACATTAGCTTGGATGAATCGTGAAGCATTAGCCTTAACTGCTGAAAAAGGGCACGCTGTTTACTGGTCACGTTCGAGACAAAAGCTTTGGCATAAGGGCGAACAGTCTGGCCACCAACAACAAGTTAAATCCATTCGAATTGACTGTGATAATGACGCCATTTTGTTAGAAGTTGAACAAATAGGCGGCATTGCTTGCCACACTGGTAGACACCATTGTTTCTTTAATAAATTGATTGATGGACAATGGCAAGCAACCGAGCCTGTAATAAAAAATCCGGAAGATATTTATTCATGAATGACATCATCAAACAGCTTTCTGAAGTAATCATTGAACGCAAAAATGCAGATCCCGCAAGTTCATACGTTGCTAGCCTGTATGATGCAGGTACAGATAAAATCTTAAAAAAATTAGGTGAAGAAGCGGTAGAAACTGTGATTGCAGGGAAGGGTGGTGATAAAGATGAAATTATCTACGAAACAGCCGATCTCTGGTTTCATAGCCTAGTATTATTGGCCCATAACGATATTGATGCTCAGTCTGTATTGGATGAATTAGCTCGTCGTTTTGGTTTGTCAGGAATCGAAGAAAAAGCCAGTAGAGGAACATCATGACCGATTGCCTATTTTGCAAAATTATCGCCGGTGATATCCCTTCGACAAAGGTATTCGAAGACGATCTAATTTATGTCTTCAAGGATATTAATCCCAAAGCCAGTGTCCACATCCTTGTTATTCCAAAACAGCATATTGCCCGATTAGATCATGCAAATACCGAACATGCTGATTTACTAGCGCATATGATGCTCAGTTTACCCAACTTAGCCAAAAGCCAAGGTCTCGATGATGGTTTTAGAACAATCATCAATACAGGACCAGGCGGTGGACAAGAAGTCGATCATTTACACATACATATTCTTGGCGGTTCACACATGCCAGGCTTTAATTAGGAGACGACCATGTTAGGTGGTATCAGCGTTTGGCAGCTATTGATTGTTTTACTTATCGTTGTTTTATTATTTGGTACTAAGAAGCTACGTAATATGGGTGGTGATTTGGGCAGCGCGATTAAAAACTTCAAAGACTCCATGCAGGAAGGTAAAGCCGATATTGAAAAGGATGACGAAAATAACGTTATCCAACACAACGATACGCATAAAGATGAGACTAAAGACAAATCATCTCACTAAACATCACCGACGAACTGACTATGTTTGATATTGGGTTTTGGGAAATATTATTAATTGCCATCGTTGCATTAATCGTTGTTGGACCAGAAAGATTACCCAAACTTATTCGCGTCACGGGTTTGTGGATAGGACGTGCACAAGCTTCACTGCAAAGTGTTAAGAATGAAATATCAAAAGAGTTACGTGCACAGGAATTGAAAGAAGCATTAGATAAAACACAACAAAGTGCCAGTGATTTAAAACAGACAATTCACGATGACCTCAAAATGAACTCAGTAAAAGAGGATATGACGGCAGAGAAAGAAGAGAAAGACAACACAAATGGAAAATAATGATCAGCAGCCACTTATTTCACATTTGGTTGAACTACGTGATCGTCTATTGCGAGGTGTTTTAGTCGTATTAGTGATTGCATTATGTTTGTTACCTTTTTCAAATGATTTGTATCACTTCTTATCTAAACCTCTCCTCGATCATTTACCTTCAACTAGCACCATGATCGCGACGGAAGTTGCATCACCTTTCCTGACCCCGTTTAAGCTAACACTCAGCACAGCGATTATGCTGGCCATTCCCGTATTGCTATATCAAGTATGGTCATTTATCGCCCCAGGGCTTTATAGTCACGAAAAAAAGCTGGTGTTTCCATTGATGTTTGCCAGTACCTTTCTGTTTATTTTAGGCGTTGTGTTTGCTTATTTTGTGGTGTTTCCACTGATCTTTGCGTTTCTCACACAAGCCGCCCCTGAAGGCGTTGCTGTGATGACAGATATCAGTAGTTATCTGGATTTTGTTCTCAAACTCTTCTTTGCTTTTGGAATTGCATTTGAAGTACCAATAGCAACCGTTTTACTGGTATGGAGTGGTGCTACAACAATAGATGCTCTTAAGGAAAAGCGCCCCTACATTATCGTCGGTGCATTTGTGATAGGCATGCTGCTCACGCCTCCAGATGTTATCTCTCAAACCTTATTGGCTCTGCCAATATGGTTATTATTTGAGATAGGACTAATCTGTGCGAAATTTCTACCTAAGGAAGAAAATTCAATTTAAGTCCTGTAACGCATTCTTGTTCCATGCTCCAGTGACAGTAAAATTTCCTTTGCCTCTACCTCAACAGGAAAGTACACACCAGAAATCTTAGCAGCATGGATGCTAGCACCTTTCAGACTTTTACATTCCGTGAAATCAACACCACGTAAGTCGGATTGACGGAAATAAGCATCAGTAAAATCAAGCCCTTTTGCCACAAGTCCGACAAGACTAACATGGCGGAAATCACATCCTATTAAATCTACTGTTTCACCAGCAGCAATGCGCTGATTGAACTCTTGAACCTTCCCATCACGTAAAAGTTGATAAAGAGGATCATTTATTATTTTAGGTGCGGCCATATTTCTCTCCTTAAAATCATTCAGTTAGTACCAGAACAATACTATCCTTAATACTACCTTGATAAGCAGCGTTACTTCACATTAATTATGGTCAATAAATCGCTTTGTGCTATGTTGAATCTAGCACAATTGCAAGGGAGCAAGAAATGACCATAAAACAATCGCTGATAGATGAATTAGAAGTGTTGATCCAATTTCCACTAGATAGTACCCAAGCAGGTATAAAAATCCACCACGAAGCCAGAGATGGACTTAAACAAGCTGCACAATCCTTATTCGATAAAGGTTTAATTAGCCAAGAAGATGGAGGTTACCTAACAGATTTAGGTTATGAGGCGGCAGAACATCTTCAACATGCCATGCGAATTATGAGCTCATAATTCGCTCATATTTTAGAAAACTATAGTCATATTGGTTTTTCTCGTCTGCTGAATGGGATTCTTCACTGATTAAATTCCATTCAGCAGCTTGCCATTTTGGAAACCAGGTATCACCAGATAGGGTCGTATGTACACGAGTTAAATAAAGTGTGTCACACATAAAAAAGCACTGAGAATAAAGCGAAGCGCCCCCCATAATCATCACTTCATCAGCATCATTACAAAGTGATTTAATGTCATCAATAGAATGAATGACATCACAACCTTCAGCACGATAATCCTGTTGTGTCGTCAACACGATGTTTCGTCGTCCTGGTAAAGGCCTACCAATCGACTCATGTGTATTCCTACCCATTACGATAGGTTTTCCCATTGTTGTTTTCTTAAAGAACTGTAAATCAGCTGAAATTCTCCACGGTAAATCATTTTCTTTACCTATTAAATCAGCTTCATCCATTGCTACAATAATTGCTAATTTCATCATTAATTCCTAATAGTTTGGCCACATAATACGATGAAAAATGTCAGATCATAAGTCCTGTATAAGCACCCAATAAGATCGATCATAAACTGTGGATAACTTTCCCTGTGGATAAGTACCTATTT
>DRHY01000348.1 GCA_011052985.1 Methylophaga thalassica | reverse complement strand
CTTGTTCGGGTGAGACACCGAATAATCTCACCATATTATTGGTGATGACATTGGTAAACCAAACCAGCGGATAGAGTATGAACAGCAGGGGTTTGAGAACATAACTGGCAGGAAATGCTACCTTCTCAGGATGTAATGCGGCCAGTGTTTTTGGGGTAACTTCAGCGAATAGCAGAACGATTAATGTCAGTGCAAAAGTCGCAATGACAATGCCGTTTTCACCAAACATCTTTATACCGATAACGGTTGCTATCGCAGACGCTAAAATATTGACAAAGTTATTACCTAAAAGAATCAGTCCGATCAGACGATCGGGCCTATTTAGAAGTTGCGACGCAATGATGGCGCTTCGGTGACCTTCTTGTTCTAGATGTCTCAAGCGATAGCGATTCAGAGACATCAATGCAGTCTCTGAACTTGAAAAAAATGCCGATAACAGCAGAAGACCAAATAAAATCAGAAATAAAACTAAAAGAGACGTTTCTTCCAACATTGATATTATTGACTCACTAAGTATTGAAGTACAAATTCACTGCCCATAAAGGCAAGTAGTAAAAAAAGAACACCGGATAAAGTCCATTTTACGGCCGTTTGACCACGCCATCCATAGCGCACACGTCCCCAGAGTAATGCGCCGAAGACGCACCAAGACACTACTGATAATACGGTTTTGTGAACTAGATGCTGAGCAAATAAATTGTCTACAAACATAAACCCGGTAATGAGTCCCATGGTAAGCAGAACAAATCCCGTCGTGATTAGTTGAAATAGAGCTCTTTCCATTGTTTGTAACGGAGGTAGTTTTCGCATAATGCCCGATGCATGGCGTTGGCGTAATTGTTTTTCTTGCAAAGCAAGAATGATGGCCTGCACCGCTGATAGCATAAAGAAACTGTATGCTGAGAGGGAAAGTAGAACATGCCATTCTAGTGCTGGGTTAGACAGCGTGGGTGGTTCTGGAGAGGGGAGTTCAACTTTTAGGATTAAACTCAATGCGACGATTGGGTATATCACTATTCCCGGATGTGCATTTGGTGTGCGAGCGCCCACAATTAAAGCGATAAAACCCATCAGCCATGTTGATAAAGATAATGTGGTGAATAACCCAAGATTCCAGCCGCCGGCCAGTCTCATCGTGAAAAATATATCTGTAGCATGAAACAAAAGAGCCATGATGATCATGATGCCAATTGGAATGCTCGCATTGACCGCGTTTGAATCCTTTTGGACAAAACGTCTGATGAGTATGACGCTGCTAGATAAATAAAGCAGAAATGCTAGAGCATTTGCGATAGCCATAATGAGTTGTAATCCTTAAATCTGTCTTAGCTTGATCTGTGAACGAATTAGTGATGTGTTCATGACCTACTTAATATATCAGTTATAATAATGGATTGAATTAACATTCCTACATATAGATAGGAAATTGTCAGCAAATAAGGTGATTTATGTTTGACAGCTTAAGCGATAGACTCGGTAGTACACTCAAGAAAATACGTGGCCAAGGGCGCATAACAGAAGATAACGTCAAAGAAACGCTTCGTGAAGTCAGAATGGCTCTGCTAGAAGCTGACGTTGCTTTGCCTGTAGTTAAAGCATTTATTGATAGTGTCAAAGAGCGCGCAATGGGGCAAGATGTCCTGCGCAGCTTAACGCCTGGTCAAGCACTCGTAAAAATCGTAAATGATGAACTAGTCGCGGTTATGGGCGAAGGCTCATCAGCATTGAACCTTAATATGCAACCGCCAGCAGTTATCTTAATGGCAGGTTTGCAGGGTGCTGGTAAAACAACGAGTGTCGCGAAGCTAGCACGCTGGTTAAAAGAGGGAGAACGGAAATCAGTCATGGTGGCCAGTACTGACGTCTATCGACCTGCCGCTATTGACCAATTAGAAACGCTAGCAAAAGAAGTCGACGCAAAGTTTTTCCCAAGTTTGCCCACACAAAACCCCGTTGATATCGCAAAGAATGCGATCGAACAAGCTCGCCGTGACTATGTCGACGTCGTTATCATTGATACTGCAGGTCGTCTTCATATTGATGAAGATATGATGACTGAGATTAAGGAGATCCATGCGGCCATAAACCCAATTGAAACGCTATTTACAGTCGATAGCATGACTGGCCAAGATGCCGCTAATACGGCTAAAGCTTTCAATGAAGCGCTACCACTGACGGGTGTCATCTTAACGAAAACGGATGGTGATGCGCGAGGTGGTGCAGCTCTCTCTATTAGGCATATAACAGGTAAACCCATCAAGTTTATGGGCGTTGGTGAAAAAACAGCGGCATTAGAGGTTTTCCATCCTGATCGTGTGGTTTCCCGAATACTAGGTATGGGCGATCTGTTATCGCTAGTGGAAGATGCTCAGCGTAAAATGGACATCGGTTCCGCTGAAAAACTTGCCAAGAAACTAAAAAAAGGTAAAGGCTTTGATTTAGAAGATTTCCAAGAGCAATTGCAACAAATGGGCAAAATGGGTGGCATCGGTGCCATGATGGAAAAAATGCCTGGTATGGGCAATATTCCTGCTGCGGCGAAACAACAAGTTAACGATAAAGAGTTAGGTAAGCTAGAAGCCATCATTAGTTCAATGACGATAAAAGAACGTCGTAAGCCGGAATTGATAAAGGGCTCGCGAAAAAAACGTATAGCAGCAGGAAGCGGTACTCAAATTCAGGATGTGAATCGCTTGCTAAAACAATTTAGCCAAATGCAAAAAATGATGAAAAAGATGGGTTCTAAAGGCGGTATGGCTAAATTAATGCGTGGATTAGGCGGTAAATTTCCTATGGGCGGTGGCATGCCTTTTTAATAAGTGTCGAAAGGTCTTTTCAATTGAATGGATCTTGCGTAGAATACGACGGTTTTCCGATCCAGTTTTCAACGGGCTAAATTATGGTAACAATTAGATTGACACGCAGCGGTGCTAAAAAGCGCCCATTTTACGGTATCGTCGTAACAGATTCACGCAGCAAACGTGATGGTCGTTATATCGAACGCGTTGGTTTCTTCAACCCGATTGCTCGTGGTCAAGAAGAAAAACTTCGTGTTGACTTAGACCGTGTAGCACATTGGATCAATCAAGGTGCGCAGACATCAGAACGCGTAGCTAAATTGATCGAAGAAGCACAAAAAGCAGCATAAAGCCAAGCAAAAAGGTTAATTAGGGTATGACAACGGCAGATGAGTTTATCTCGGTTGGGAAAATATCCGCAGCCTTTGGTGTAAAAGGTTGGGTGAAGATTTATTCATTCACTGAACCAAGAGCAAATATATTGCAATACTCTCCTTTGTATATGTCGAGACGTGGAGAGTGGATTGAAGTTAAGGTCACAGGTGGTCGCACGCAAGGCAAAGGTGTCGTTATGGGCATCGATAATGTGACAGACCGTGATCAAGTTCAAGCGCTTATAGGGGCTGAACTTGCGATTAAAAAATCGCAGCTAGAACCAGTCGAAGAAGATGAGTTTTACTGGAATGATCTTGAAGGGTTAACAGTTCTGAATATCAGTGACGAAGTTATTGGTGTTGTGGACCACCTGATGGAAACCGGTGCAAATGATGTCTTGGTAGTTAAAAAGAGTAAACAAGCTGAGATATTGATTCCATTTGTAATGGATGAAATTGTTAAGCAAGTGGACCTTGATAAATCGACGATCATTGTCGACTGGAGCACAGATTATTAACGGAAAGGAATTAATGCAGCTAGGCGTTATTTCGTTATTTCCGCAAATGTTTGATGCCGTCACCCAGTTTGGTGTGACAGGACGAGCTGTTAAGCAAGGCCGATTGAAAGTGGATTATTGGAATCCACGTGATTTTGCTCTTGATAGACATAAGACAGTTGATGACAGGCCATATGGTGGTGGGCCTGGCATGGTGATGAAAGTGACACCTTTGAAAGATGCTATTTCAGCCGCTAAACAGCAGTTGGGTGCAGATACAAAGGTCATTTACTTATCCCCACAGGGTAAAACGTTGAATCAACATGCTCTGTCAGCACTGATAAAAAGAAACAAAATGATATTGCTTGCAGGTCGTTATGAAGGTATCGACGAGCGATTAATAGAGCAAGAGATTGATGAGGAATGGTCGATTGGTGACTATGTCCTTAGTGGTGGTGAATTAGCAGCCATGGTCATGATTGATGGTATGGCGAGATTACTACCTGGTGTACTTGGTGATGAGTTGTCTGCTCAGCAGGACTCATTTATAGAAGGTTTATTAGATCATCCGCATTACACACGACCAGAAAGTTTATTTGACCAGTCAGTACCCGAGGTATTGCTGGGGGGCGACCATGAAGCAATTCGTAAATGGCGTCTGAAACAGTCCTTGGGACGAACATGGTTGCGACGACCTGACTTATTGGAAAAACATACGTTGACTGATGAGCAGACTGCGCTATTAAGAGAGTTTATTGCCGAGAGCAGGCAAGATTAGTTGGGAGTTTGAACAATGAGTAACATTATCGAGCAGCTTAACGCTGAACAAGTAAGACAAGATATTCCTGATTTTTCAGCAGGTGATACTGTTGTTGTTAAAGTAAAAATCAAAGAAGGCGATCGTGAACGTGAACAGGCGTTTGAAGGCGTTGTTATCGCTAAACGTAACCGTGGTTTGCACTCAGCATTCACTGTTCGTAAAATTTCAAATGGTGTTGGTGTAGAGCGTGTATTCCAAACTCACAGCCCATCAATTGGTAGTGTTGAAGTGAAACGTCGTGGTGATGTACGTCGTTCTAAACTTTACTACCTACGTGACCTGACTGGTAAAGCAGCACGTATTAAAGAAAAGCTATAATCTATTCATTACTGCTTTATTGCAGAAAATGAATCTGAAAAGGGCGGTGTTCACACCGCCCTTTTTTATTGGCTGCTTGTTACACTAAGTCTCTTTCATCACGAGCACAAGCGATGCGTAAGCAAAGTTCACAGACAGACCTTAATCTGCATTTGCAGAACTTTTTAGATAGTCTGTGGTTAGAGTCAGGCCTCAGCCAAAATACCGTTGATGCATACCGAAGAGATTTAGTGGCTTTTTCTGCATGGCTAGCAGATGTTGATATTGATCTAGTTTCAGCGACGCAATCAGAGATTCAACGATATCAAAGCCATCGAATGCGAGAAGGGCGAAAAGTAAGAAGTGATGCTCGCCTTTTATCCTCGCTTCGTCGTTTCTATCGATATTTGTTAAGAGAAGAAATACGTGATTCAGATCCAACTGCACAGCTGGATTCACCTCGGCTTGGCCGCAGCTTACCGGCTAGTCTTACTGAGGATGATGTTGAAGCACTCTTGGCACAACCGAATATCAATACCTGTCTAGGGATGCGTGACCGCGCTATGCTGGAGTTACTCTATGCCACGGGGTTACGCGTAACAGAATTAGTGTCACTGACATTTGAACAGTTGAATATGCGACAAGGACTGGTGCGTTGTGTTGGTAAGGGGAACAAAGAGCGTTTAGTACCAATAGGTGAAATAGCCTTAGATTGGTTGCAAAAGTATTTGTACGAAAGTCGTCCTGATTTATTACAGGGTCAGGTATCTGATGACTTGTTTCCTACACGGCGCGGTGCTGCCATGACAAGGCAAGCTTTCTGGTACATCATCAAGCGCTATGCCAAACAAGCGAATATCACAAAAGCTCTATCACCTCATACCTTAAGGCATGCGTTTGCCACTCACCTACTGAACCATGGCGCTGATTTGAGGGTTGTTCAACTTTTGCTGGGCCACACGGATCTATCTACCACTCAGATATATACTCATATTGCTCGTGAACGATTAAAACAACTTCATGGGGAGCACCATCCTCGGGGTTAAGCTAACTGACTTGAAAGTTCTCAGGTGCTAGACTTTACCGTTATTTTAATTTTGAGATAGGACTTATGCCTTCATTCGATATTGTCTCTGAGGTTGATAAACACGAATTAACCAATGCTGTTGACCAAGCCAATCGCGAGTTAGCGAATCGCTT
>DRHY01000347.1 GCA_011052985.1 Methylophaga thalassica | reverse complement strand
GGGCGACATTGATTTTCAATACAATGAGGCAACAAGGCCATTGTTACTTCTGGCAAGGTAAAATCGATAATAATATCGGAGTCCTTGGTCGCTTTAGCCACATCTGATGAAATGGCCACGCCCAATTTGCCGACGCCAGCTAACTCACCAGCATCCGCACCGATCAATGATGATTCCGCTCGATCAATCGCCGCACTCAGCTCCAACCCTTCTGTTTGCACAACAGCTTGAATTAGGCATCTTCCCATTCTGCCTGCCGCACCATTGATCGCTATTTGTGTTGCCATAATTTTTCCTTACCGACTCGTTAACCGTTGATGAAATATCAATAGCTAAGCTTTACTCAAAAAAACGTTTCACCGCATCTAGCCATGATGAATGTTTTGGATTATGTTTTTGACCACCACCTTGCAGTGTGCCATCAAACTCTCTGAGTAATTCTTCTTGGCGTTTAGATAGTTTCACTGGTGTTTCAATAATCACTCGGCATAATAAATCGCCTGTTGCTCCACCACGAACTGACTTAACCCCTTTGCCTTTGAGGCGAAATTGCTGACCTGTTTGTGTACCATCAGGAATTTTTAAGTTGGCCTTACCTTCAAGTGTAGGCACTTCAACATCACCGCCTAATGCGGCTGTAACAAAACTTAATGGCACATCACAGAATAAATTCGTCCCATCACGGGTGAACACATCATGTCTGCTCACCGATACTTCAACATAGAGATCACCTGAAGGAGCACCATGCGATCCCGCCTCACCCTCACCTTCTAGGCGAATCCGGTCACCTGTATCAACACCAGCAGGAACTTTCACTTGAAGTGTTTTTTGTTCTTGAACATGTCCTTCGCCATGACAATCAGGACAAGGATCTTTGATCATTTTGCCCGTGCCTTGGCAATGAGGACAGGCTTGTTGCATGGTAAAGAAACCTTGCTGGATCCTCACCTGACCATGACCACCACATGTCGTACAGGTGACAGGTTGAGTGCCTTTTTTAGCACCACTGCCATCGCAGGTTCCACATTCAACGCTCACTGGAATACGTATCTTAGAAGTCGTTCCCGCTACCGCGTCCTCTAGGCTGAGATCTAGTCTGTAACGAAGATCAGCACCACGAAATGCCTGTTGTCGACCGCCGCCTCCACCACCAAAGATGTCATTGAATACATCACCAAAGATATCACTGAAGCCACCCGCATTACTACGGAAGCCACCGCCCATTGATTGATCGACACCTTCATGACCAAACTGATCATATGCTGAGCGCTTTTGACTATCAGAAAGAATTTCGTAAGCTTCTTTGGCTTCTTTAAACTTTGACTCGGCTTCAGCATCATCAGGATTACGGTCTGGATGAAATTTCATCGCCATTCGACGGTAGGCTTTTTTGATTTCTGCTTCAGTCGCCGTCCGCGATATTTCTAAAACTTCGTAATAGTCTCTTTTGGCCATTCTTTATTTTCCCAACTACCTAAAACAACAAAACAGGCGTCAGTGATACCGACGCCTGTTTGTCTTGCTTTGACATAACCCTAAAGTGGATTATTTTTTATTGTCGTCATCGACTTCTTCGAACTCAGCATCAACAACGTCATCAGCTTTTGCATCATCAGCTTGCTCACTGTCAGTGCCAGCTTCTGCATTTTCAGCATAAGCACGTTCGGCTAATTTACCAGCCACTTCGCTCAATGCAGTCGTTTTGGCTTCGATGTCGTCTTTATCTTCACCTTTAACGGCTTCCTGCAGTGCTTCGACAGCAGATTCAATTGATGCTTTTTCTTCTGCTTCAACTTTATCACCCAAATCAGCAAGTGACTTGGTCGTGCTGTGGATAAGCGCATCTGCTTGGTTACGAACAGTCACCAGTTCATGGAACTTACGATCTTCATCCGCATGCGCTTCAGCATCTTTCACCATTTTTTCAACTTCTTCATCAGATAAACCACTTGATGCTTTGATGACAATAGATTGCTCTTTGCCAGTGGCTTTATCTTTAGCAGAAACATTCAAAATACCGTTAGCATCGATATCAAACGTGACTTCAATTTGTGGTGTACCACGT
This sequence comes from Methylophaga thalassica, assembly GCA_011052985.1. Classification (GTDB taxonomy): domain Bacteria; phylum Pseudomonadota; class Gammaproteobacteria; order Nitrosococcales; family Methylophagaceae; genus Methylophaga; species Methylophaga aminisulfidivorans_A. Next base: position 6,321 of record DRHY01000347.1, on the reverse strand, counting down.
GATGCAGGTGGTATATCCGCTAAATCAAAACGACCTAATGATTTATTCGCAGACGCCATTTCACGCTCACCCTGCAAGACATGGATGGTGACAGCAGGTTGATTATCTTCAGCCGTTGAGAACACTTGATTTGCTTTGGTTGGGATAGTGGTATTTTTCTCAACCAATTTTGTCATCACACCGCCCATGGTTTCGATACCTAGGCTCAATGGTGTTACATCAAGTAACAATACGTCTTTTACATCACCTGATAGTACGGCTGCTTGAATCGCTGCACCAACAGCTACCGCTTCATCAGGGTTAACGTCACGGCGAGGTTCCTTGCCGAACATTTCTTTAACCGCATCTTGCACTTTAGGCATACGTGTTTGACCACCAACCAGAATGACTTCGTCAATTTCTGAGGTAGATAAACCGGCATCTTTCAATGCCATTTTGCATGGTTCCATGCTGCGTGTAATCAAGTCTTCAACCAATGACTCAAGCTTAGAACGCGTTAAACGCATTTCCATATGCTTAGGACCTGAGGCATCAGCAGTGATGTAAGGCAGGTTAATATCTGTTTGCTGGCTTGAAGATAACTCGATTTTAGCCTTTTCAGCTGCATCTTTCAGACGTTGTAGAGCTAGTGGATCTTTTGCTAAATCAACACCTTGATCTTTTTTGAATTGAGCAACCAAGTGGTCGATAATACGTTGGTCAAAATCTTCACCACCCAAGAATGTATCACCATTGGTAGCTAATACTTCGAATTGGTGCTCGCCTTCAATATCCGCAATCTCAATGATTGAAACGTCAAACGTACCACCACCCAAGTCATATACAACAACCGTTGAGTCGCCACGTTTTTTATCCATACCATAAGCAAGTGCTGCTGCTGTTGGCTCGTTGATAATACGTTTCACTTCTAGACCGGCGATTTTACCCGCGTCTTTTGTGGCTTGACGTTGTGAGTCATTGAAGTAAGCAGGAACAGTAACAACCGCTTCTGTGACTTCTTCACCTAAGAAATCTTCGGCCGTTTTTTTCATTTTCATCAGAACACGTGCTGAAATTTCAGGCGGAGCCATTTTCTTGTCGTTTACTGATACCCAAGCATCACCGTTATCTGCTTCAACGATTTTGTAAGGCACCATATCGATGTCACGTTGAACCACTTTTTCTTTAAACTTACGGCCAATTAAACGTTTGATACCGTAAAGTGTGTTGTTAGGATTAGTCACTGCTTGACGTTTAGCAGACTGACCAACAACCACTTCATTATCTTTTGTAAATGCAATGATTGATGGTGTTGTGCGATCGCCTTCACTGTTCTCAATGACGCGTGCTTTACCATCTTCCATTACTGCGACGCAGGAATTTGTTGTTCCTAAGTCAATACCAATAATTTTACCCATTTTTAAACTCCCTGAATCTTTTTATCTACTGGCTTATTTAGCCTTCGGATAGATATTTGGGGGATGAAATTTGAATTTCAAGTCCCGCCGTATATTTATTGAGAAACGACCACCATCGCAGGACGAATTAAACGACCGTTGAAGCTATAGCCTTTCTGCATGACGCTGATAACTTGGTTGGCTTCTGTCCCATCGACAGGTTGCATTGAAACGGCTTGATGCAACTCAGGATCGAAAGCTTGTCCCATTGGATCCACTTGCTCTAGCCCCAACTTACCGATGTTATCTAGCAACATTTTTAGGGTCATAGACATGCCATCGCGAACGGCTTCTAAAGTAGCGCCATCAGCATGAGAAGCATTCAAGCCCAATTCTAAGCTGTCACAGATAGGCATCAACTCGGCGACAAATTTATCTAATGCATGTTTGTGTGCATTTTCAAGATCACGAGCTTGTCGGCGACGTAAGTTTTCAATGTCAGCACGAGCTAGCAATACTTGATTCCAATTTTCATCAGCTTTGAGAAGAGCTTCTTCTAATTGCGTTTGTAGATCGGGTGTTTCATTTTCAGCAGAGGCTGTTGCATCTGGTGCCTGATTTTCTTGTTCTGAATCAGTCTTTTCGATTTCTTCATTGCTCATGATTGTTGTGTTCCGCTTTGCTTGTAACAGACCAACAATCTGGGGACAAAAAAATCAATTTCAAGCAAAAAATGTAAATAGTTATGAAGCGGAGGTCTGTTTTAGCCAGACGCAGTCCCCACCACTCGCTTTATCTACCTTTTCCAGCATAGATTGATGGGCGCCTAGCTCTTCTTCAGTCGCTCTGATAACAAGCAACGGTTGCCTTGGTATAGCCGCTAGATCATTGTCATCTGTCGCAGGCTTAATTTCAGTGCGATCTTCCGCCATCAAACTCAAACTGACCTGTCCACCGGTCATCGCTAAATAGACATCAGCCAAGATCTCAGCATCCAATAATGCCCCGTGGAGATCACGATTTGAATTGTCTACGCCATAGCGTTTGCATAGCGCATCGAGATTATTTTTTTGACCGGGATGTTTATCACGAGCCATTTTCAAGGTATCTAATACCGTTGCGATGCTAGCAACGCGTTTTTTTTGATTAGCCAATTTAGCCAACTCATGATCGATAAACCCGACGTCAAACGCCGCATTATGGATAATCAGTTCTGCACCATCAATAAAGTGAAGAAAATCCTCAGCAATATGCTCAAAAGGTGGTTTGTCAGCCAGAAACTCAGTACTAATGCCATGCACTTCAAAGGCGCCAGCTTCAATCTCACGGTTTGGATTAATGTATTGATGGAAGGTGTTTCCGGTAAGTTTGCGGTTAACCAACTCCACACAACCAATCTCAATTATCCGGTGATCTTCAGCCGTGCTGATACCCGTGGTTTCTGTATCTAATACCACCTGTCTTTTAACGCTATTTTCCATCAGTTCATTCCTCTTTATTGGCTCACCAGTTTTTCGCGGGCATTAACAGCAAGTTGATCGGCTCGCTCATTTTCAATATGGCCTTGATGACCTCGTACCCACTGCCATGTCACCTGATGCTGACGAATGGCTTTATCCATTCGCTGCCAAAGTTCGACATTTTTCACCGGTTTTTTTGCGGCCGTTCGCCAATTTCTGGCTTTCCATCCTTCTAACCATTCGGTCATACCTTTCATCACATATTGTGAGTCGGTAGTAATCGTGACTTGGCAGGGACGGCTTAAGGCTTCAAGTCCAGCGATAACCGCCATCATTTCCATTTGATTATTCGTAGTATTTTTTTGCGATCCTGATAATTCTCTTTCCTGACCTTTTGACCGTAAAATAGCCCCCCAACCGCCTGGGCCGGGATTACCACTACATGCGCCATCAGTAAAAAGTTCAACGTGGTCCATCTGATTTTTCTCGTGTTATCAGTTTACTTACAAAACTAGGTTGCGGAAATAGCTGGCGTTGACGCCAAGGTTGTTTGATGGGTGTTAACGGAATAGTTCTCTTTGTCGCGACTAGAATTGAAACACCGCCAAAAAATGGCCAAAACCGTTTGCCCCAGCGTTCAAAAAAGCGACTTTTCACTAACCATTTTGCCTTAGAAAAAGGCGGTCTAAAAGCGACTTTATGTTGCTCGATAATTTCAAAGTTCAACAAAGCCAGCCAGTCAGCTAATCGTGTTTGTGTAAAAAAGTGTCCACTCCATGGAACACTATCTTGCCATGAAAAAAGTCGCCTTAATCCCCACAGGCTCCAAGGGTTAAATCGACACAAAATAAGCTTTCCATCAGCCGCAAGCACTCGTTCAGACTCACGCAGTACTTGGTGAGGATCACGCGCATATTCCAGTAAATGAACCAGAAGAAGATTATCAATACTGTGAGATTTAAACGGCAACGCCTCTATGCTTGCCTGAACATCGCCATTCGCAGAGACCATAGACTGACTAATCAATTGGTTTGTCTTAAGATAGTGATGTTGAACACCACCTACTTGAACAAAAAAATAGCCCAATAAGGGATGATCCAGTGTTTTCAGCACAGCCTGTTCTTCTTGAGTCACAAACTCACCTAGAGAACTATGCCACCATTCGTGTAAATGAAGCTGTTTGTGCTCATTCATCTTATTAGCCTAATTGAGGAGAAGTCATGCTAACCGTCCACCGTGTTAATGCTTTCACAGATAATTATATCTGGCTTATCGAAGCTACCGAAACGTGTGAGGTGATTATCGTTGACCCGGGTGATGCCTCTGTGGTTCTGAAGGCACTTGATGATGCCCAACTAAAGCCAGTTGCGATATTTATTACCCATCATCATCATGATCATACGGATGGTGTCATCCCTTTGCTAGCCAAATTTTCTATTCCCGTTTATGGACCAAGCCGTGAACCTATAGACGGTGTCTCCCATTGGGTTTCAAATGCTCAGACTATTGAAATCGATCATTTCCCCTTATTTACGGTACTTGATACACCAGGCCATACGCCCGGTCATATCAGCTTTTATGCTGAGCAAAAACTATTCTGTGGTGACACCTTGTTTGCAGCAGGATGCGGACGTTTATTGGGTGGGACTGCAGGCAATCTGTTTGATTCTCTTGGCAAGCTGAGTACCTTACCTGCCAGCACGGAAATTTATTGTGCTCACGAGTACACGCTATCAAACCTAAAGTTTGCCCACCACGTTGACGCTGAAAATAGTGCAACCAAAAAACGCTTGGAATCTGTTCAACAAAAGCGTAACACTGGACAAGTCACCGTTCCATCATTGATGTCTGAAGAGTGGGAAACGAATCCTTTTTTACGCTGCGATAGTGCTGCAATAAAAAAGGCGTCCGAAGCTTTCGCGGGACGCCCTTTAAATTCAGCACTGGAGGTGTTTATCACCCTTCGTGACTGGAAAAACCAGTTTTAAGCAGCATTATCCTCTGCTGCCGTGATTTTATTTACATGCACATCCATTTGTGGATAAGGAATCGAAATGCCTTCTTTATCGAAGGTTAATTTAATTGTCTCGATAAGTTCCGCTCGTACTGGCCAGTAATCACCGGCAGCAACCCACGGACGCACATCAAAATTAACACTGCTGTCAGCCAGCTCTGAGATACGAATCACCGGCTCAGGATCGGCCATAACTTTTTCGTGATTGATCACAATATCGGTAATAATTTTTTTGGCTTTTAACAAATCATCGTCGTAACCAATACCAAACACCATATCAATACGACGGGTATCACGTGCTGAATAATTCGTGATGGTATCCCCATAGATCATGCCATTCGGCACAATCACTTCACGATTATCGCCCGTTTTCATAATGGTGTTAAAAATACTAATATTTTCAATGACACCCATCGCACCACCTGCTTCAACAAAGTCACCAATTTTGAAAGGGCGGAACATAATCAACATCACGCCTGCAGCAAAGTTTTGCAGTGAATCTTTTAATGCTAAACCAATTGCAAGACCTGCAGCGCCCAGCACGGCAATCATTGACGTGGTATCGACGCCTAACTGATCAAGCGCGGCGATGAGTACGAATAAGAGCAGGATGGCATTCGCAATCATGCTGAAGAAATTGATCAAAATAGGATCAATGTTAGCTCTGACCATCAGCTTCCGGGCAAGCTTAATCAACCACTTAACAACGATGCGACCAACAAAGACAATTAATGCCGCATATAGGATATTCATTAACCAATAAGCAACAATACTTCCCGTGGCAGTTTCCATTTCAGTTCCTCTTATATATAGCTTGAATGATGTGACGAACAAGGGATGGCCCTTGATAAATTAATCCACTATAGATCTGCACAAGCGCAGCACCTGCATCGAGTTTCTCAATAGCGTCATCTGCAGACATGATTCCACCTGCAGCGATGATAGGCAACTCTTGCGATAATTTTGATCGAAATAATCGTACTATTTCGGTTGATTTTTCAAATACTGGACCACCACTCAGCCCACCTACTTCATCGGCATTATCAAGCCCTGAGACCTTGCTGCGATCCATGGTGGTATTAGTGGCGATGACTGCATCGATCTGATGTTTATTGAACGCTCTAGCTAATTCATCTACTTCCTCATGACTTAGATCTGGCGCAACTTTGACTGCCATTGGCACATATTTCTGGTGTTGCTTAGCTAGCTCGGCTTGTCGAGTTTTGAGGGATGCCAGTAAATTATCTAGTGACTCACCAAATTGTAACGTTCTGAGTCCAGGTGTATTGGGTGAGGAGATATTAATAGTGATGTAATCAGCATGCTCATAAACCTTGTCCATACTAATTAAATAGTCATCCACAGCTTTCTCAACAGGCGTATCAAAGTTCTTACCTATATTAATGCCAATCAAGGTGTTGGCACTTGAGGCTTTTACTTGAGCCACTAGATGATCGACACCGAGGTTATT
>DRHY01000346.1 GCA_011052985.1 Methylophaga thalassica | reverse complement strand
TACCGGCTACCCACATAGCCGTGATGTATATTGCTGTGCCAATCGTAGCCATCCAGAAATGTAAGTTCACTAAACGTACCGAGTAAATTGTCGTTCCCCACATGCGTTCAACCATATGGTAAAGCGCACCAATAGATACCATTGCGACCCAACCTAACGCACCTGAGTGTACGTGACCAATGGTCCAGTCTGTGTAGTGAGATAATGCATTAACCGTTTTAGCCGCCATAACAGGGCCTTCAAAAGTAGACATGGCATAGAAGGCAAGCGAAACGATTAAGAAACGTAGAATATAATCTGTTCTTAATTTGTCCCACGCCCCACTCAATGTGAACATCCCGTTGATCGCACCACCCCATGATGGAATGATCATCGCTAATGAGATGGCGGCACCAAGTGAGCCAGTCCAGTCTGGTAATGCTGTGTACTGAAGATGGTGAGCACCTAACCAAACATAACCGAAGATCAATGCCCAGAAGTGGATAACCGATAAACGATATGAGTAAACTGGACGATTCGCTTGTTTAGGGACAAAGTAATACATGATGCCCAAGAAACCAGCCGTTAAGAAGAAACCAACAGCATTGTGTCCCCACCACCACTGAATCATTGCATCTTGCACACCTGAGAAGATTGAATAAGATTTGAACAAGTCGACTGGTATTGCAAGGCTATTTACAACATGTAAATAAGTAATCATCACCATCATGGCTAAGAAGAACCAGTTAGCTACATAGATATGTGAGACTTTACGAATTGAGATGGTCATGATGAAATTGAATGTGTAAGCCAACCAAACAACAGCAATCAAAATATCAATTGGCCATTCTAACTCTGCGTATTCTTTTGATTGAGTGTAACCAAGAGGAAGGGTAATAACAGCACTAAGGATAACAAGGTTCCAGCCCCAAAACACGAACCATGCCAGCTTATCACTCCACAATCTCGTACTACATGTTCTTTGCACAACATAAAATGCTGTTGCCATCAGTGTAGAACCACCGAAAGCAAAGATAACGGAGTTGGTATGTAATGGACGTAATCGACCAAAACTAATATACGGATTATCAAAATTCAGAAAAGGCCATGCCAATTCCGATGCGATGTATACACCTATACCAGTACCTATGACTAAATAGACACAGGCCATATAGGAAAACCATTTAACTATTTGATAGTTATATTGCTGTTGTTCCGCATTCATAGCGAGCACACCCTTTCTCTTTTGAAAACTTATCGTAGTAAGGATTTTCATCCTCTACGACCCTTTCCTGTCACTCAATATTATGTTTATTTAAATGAGTGAGTAGATTTTACCTGAATCACCATCACAGCTTGATACAAAACTCTTGATCTAGATCAATCATTGAGTGATAAAACCAATTGTACTGTGAAATGACATATTTCCCGATTAAACGGGAATTTTCCTAAGAACTAAATCAATGGTCAAGTAAGTATTCATATAAAGCTCATATTTAGCATGAATCTCATATATGAAACATATGCTTACCGACAAAACCTTATTCTGACTAAACTATATTTTTGTTAATCTCCACAACAAATGCGACATACAACAAAATCTGATTACTCAGTTCAACTTAACGAAGACAACCCGACGTAATTCATTGATTAATAAATTGTATGTGCGACATGCTGAACCCAATGACATGAATTCTGCACCAATAGCTAGTTTATTGAACTTATTTACAAGAGATTGCATAGGAGGAGAAAAGCCTGATCCGGTTGCAAAAATGATTACTTCCGGATCGAGAGCCTTAAGTGCATTCATGGATTCTGCACTAATATTTTCTAAATTGTCTAACTCGATATCGTGATATACGTTATCTGCAGTGAGGACAATATTTGAGTCATATTCACATAGACCCATTTGTTCTTTTAAGCGAACCACAATGTGATTATCGCCATAACTTTGGATCTGGTTAGCATTACTGACCATTTCCAAATTCAATTTCATACCTTATTACTTAAAATCCTGCCGCATCGTTAACTCTATCACGAAGCTCTTTACCAGGTTTAAAGTGAGGAACATACTTTTCTTCTAATTGAACAGACTCACCACTTTTAGGATTACGCCCGACGCGTGGAGGTCTATGATGAAGTGTAAAGCTACCAAAGCCACGAATTTCAATTCGATCACCCTCTGACAAACTATCACTCATCTGTTCTAAGATGAGTTTCACAGCAAGCTCAACATCACGGTAATTTAATAAAGATTGTTTTTCAGATAAAACTTCAATCAAATCTGATTTGGTCATTTCGTTAAAATTCCTGGAATAATGCACTATACACCGATAAAAAAATCGGTTTTATACCTATGAATCATAAAGTAAAAACACCCGGATAACCGGGTGTTTCTCTCATTATTGTAAAGACGATTAGCTGTCTTTTTGATCCATTTGTTCTTTCAGCAAATCACCAAGAGTGGCGCTGCCAGCAGTCACATTACTGTACTCTTTCACAGCTTCAGACTCTTCTTGATCATCTTTCGCTTTAATAGAAAGAGTCAATGTGCGATCTTTGCGTGACATTCCAGTAAATTTAGCTTCAACGTCGTCACCAACAGCAAGTACTTTACTTGCGTCTTCAACGCGTTCACGAGCAATATCAGCTGCACGGACGTAACCTTCTACACCTTCTGCTAATTCGATTGTGGCACCACGAGCATCAACTTCAGTGACTTTACCGTTAACGATTGTGCCACGTGGATGTTCAGCTAGGTATGCAGAGAATGGGTCATCTTGCAATTGCTTGATACCCAATGAAATACGCTCACGTTCTGGGTCGATAGCTAGAACAACGGCTTCGATATCATCACCTTTTTTGAAGTCACGGATGATTTCTTCGTTATCTTCTTCCCAAGAGATATCAGATAAGTGAATAAGACCATCAATACCACCGTCAAGACCAATAAAGATACCAAAGTCAGTGATTGACTTGATAGCACCACTTACTTTGTCACCCTTGTTGTGAGTCATTGAGAACTCTTCCCAAGGATTGGTTTGACATTGTTTGATACCAAGTGAAATACGACGACGTTCTGCATCAATATCCAGAACCATTACTTCAACTTCATCACCTAATTGAACCAATTTAGATGGGTGTACATTTTTGTTAGTCCAGTCCATTTCAGACATATGAACTAAACCTTCTACACCATCTTCGATCTCAACGAAGCAACCGTAGTCAGCAATGTTAGTAACTTTACCTTGGATACGTGTGCTGTTTGGATAACGACGTGCAATATCTTTCCATGGATCATCGCCCATTTGTTTAAGACCAAGTGATACACGTTCACGTTCTTTATCAAATTTCAGTACTTGAACTTCGATTTCATCACCAATAGCCACAACTTCTGACGGATGTTTAACACGTTTCCATGCCATGTCAGTGATGTGCAATAGACCATCGATACCGCCTAGATCTACGAAAGCACCATAATCTGTTAGGTTTTTAACGATACCTTTAACAACTTTGCCTTCTTCTAATGTTTCCAGCAATGCTTCACGTTCAACACTGTTCTCTTCTTCCATAATCGCACGACGAGAAACAACGATGTTGTTACGTGGACGATCAAGTTTGATCAGTTTGAATTCAAGTTCTTTATTTTCCAAGTGAGTAGTATCACGGATTGGACGAACATCAACCAAAGAACCAGGAAGGAAGGCACGAATGTTTTCAAGATCAACGGTGAAACCACCTTTAACCTTACCTGAAATCATACCCATAACGGTTTCACCCGCTTCGAACGCGTGTTCCAATTTAGTCCATGCTTCTGCTGCTTTCGCTTTATCGCGAGACAGCTGAGTGGCACCAAAACCATCTTCAAGTGATTCTAGAGACACATCGACTAAGTCACCAACAGCAACAGTGATTTCACCGTTTTCGTTAAGGAACTCAGCTAATGGAATAGCACCTTCAGATTTCAGACCAGCATTGACCATAACAACATCAGTACCAACATTGACTACCGTACCGGTAACAATTTTGCCTGGTTGCATTGGAGTTGAATTTAGACTCTCTTCGAAGAGATCAGCAAAGCTTTCGCTCATTGTTAAATATCCTTGATCCTGTTTGAGAAACACGATCACCTAATTAATCACCTGCACATGCAGGATCGTTAAACATCCCGCTCAATCAGATTGAACAGGCACCAATGAATTACGTGCAAAATGCACGCACTTTTTCATATACTGTAGAGATACCAAGCTGAGTTGAGTCGAGTATTAATGCGTCTTTAGCTGCTTTTAGTGGGGCAACTTCACGTTCACTATCCCGTTTATCCCGCTCAGATATTTCTTTAATCAGACCGGAAAGGTTACTCTCAATTCCTTTCTCTTTCAACTGCTTATGTCGTCTTAATGCTCTTTCTTCTGCACTGGCAGTGAGAAACACCTTAAATTGAGCATCTGGAAAGACGACAGTGCCCATATCACGCCCATCAGTCACTAGACCTGGCGGCTGACAAAAATCTCGCTGGCGTTGGAGTAACGCTGTTCTAACAGCTGGAATCACAGCCACTTTTGACGCGGCATTACCGGCTTTTTCGGAGCGTATGTGTTCACTGACTTCCTCGCCTTCTAATAAGACCTTCAAGCCAGTATCTTCTAGCTGAAAACGAAGCTCTAACTGTTCAGCCATTTTTACAATATTAGCTTCTTCTGATAGGTCTATATTATGTTTCAAGGTGGCATATGCAAGTACGCGATATATTGCACCACTATCAAGATAATGCCAGCCAAACTCACGTGCCAACATTTGAGCAATTGTCCCTTTACCGGAACCACTTGGACCATCGATGGTGAGTACAGGGCTATTATTCATCTATTTCCTCGATATTCAAACCTGCCTGCGTAGCAAGCGTAATAAATCCTGGAAACGATGTTGCGACATTCGCACAGTCATTAATTTGAATACTGCCACCTGCTTGCAGACCTGCGATGGCAAATGACATGGCAATCCGATGATCACCATGGCTATCGACTTCTCCACTACCAATGACACCACCTTCGATAACAATGCCATCAGCAGTTGGTTTTGCGTCAATACCAAGCGTCATTAAACCATCAGCCATTACCTGAATACGATCACTCTCTTTAACGCGTAATTCTTCAGCCCCTGTCAGTATAGTTTGGCCATCTGCACAGGCTGCAGCAATAAACAGCGCCGGAAATTCATCAATCGCAAGAGCGACTTGATCTTCAGGAATGTGAATGCCTTTCAGAGGAACATATTTGATATGGATATCAGCAACGGGTTCGCCACCTGTTTCACGTTCATTCAACAGGGAGATATCAGCCCCCATTAATCTCAAGATATTAATCACACCTACTCGTGTTGGATTAATACCCACATGTTTCAAGGTAAGATCTGAACCAGGTGCAATAGCAGCACCAACCAAAAAGAACGTTGCCGATGAAATGTCAGCAGGCACATCAATTGCTGTGGCTGTCAGTTTTCCACCGCCATTAAGGCTGATCGTATTACCATT
>DRHY01000345.1 GCA_011052985.1 Methylophaga thalassica | reverse complement strand
TTACTCGGCCAAACACATCCAACTCCCAGTTAGCATCAAACCCCGCTTGATAGATATCAGCCGCTCTTACATTAGAATTTTGTGATTCTTCAGAGTAGAGGTTTCGACTATAACCACCATTTGCTTCAACCGTTGGATAGCGATCTGAACCAACCGCTCGAGATAACGCCCGTGCAGCCTGTAAATTGGCAAGGGCGATGCGAACGTCGAGGTTATGCGTCAGTGCCTCGGTGACTAATTGACTCAGCTGTGGATCATTAAAGGCATTCCACCACTCAACAATGGGCTGCTGAGCAGTCGCAAATTGATAACGCGCATCAGCTAGTTGCACATTCTCAACTGCCTCATCTGTGGTGGGGGCTTGGTAATCTCGAAATGATGCACAGCCAGTGATTGATAAACTAACTAAAGTCGTAAGCAGCAATCGCTTCATGATTTTTCTCCTGACGCCTGTTCAGGCTTAAAGTGCAGCGCCACACGACGACAAATCACATAAAACACCGGGGTAAATACTAAACCAAAAAAGGTCACACCCAACATACCTGAGAAAACTGCAATCCCTAAAGCTTGTCTCATCTCAGCCCCTGCGCCTTCAGCAATTGCCATCGGCACAACACCAAGAATAAAAGCAAACGATGTCATCAGTATTGGACGAAGACGTAGTCTAGCCGCTTCGACAGCTGCATCCCAGACGGATCGCCCCTGACGCTCCAACTCCCTGGCAAATTCAACAATCAAAATGGCGTTTTTCGACGCTAACCCCACCAGAACAACCAAGCCTATCTGTGTCAGAATATTGTTATCCATATTGGCTAAATAGACACCGGTTATTGCTGATAACAAACACATCGGAACAATCAGGATGATAGAGAAGGGCAATGCCCAGCTTTCATACTGTGCAGCCAATAATAAGAACACAAAAACAACTGCCAGCAAGAAAGCTAATGCTGCTGTGTCACCGGTTGATTTCTCCTGATAGGCAATTTCTGTCCATTCATAACCAATACCATCAGGCAGGATTTTGGCTGCTAACGCTTCCATAGCATCAAGTGTTTGGCCGCTACTAAAGCCATCAGCACTACTTCCCATCACACCGGCAGCAGGATATAAGTTATAGCGAGGCACACGAGAAGGGCCAGAAGTGTCTCGCACCGTAGCAAAAGAGCCTAACGGTACCATGTCACCATTAGTGCTTCTGACACGGATTCGTAGAGCATCATCTACCGTTAAACGGTCTTCCGCTTCAGCTTGAGCTGTTACTCTAAATGTTCTGCCTAAATAATTGAAATCATTAACATAGACTGAACCAATAAAGACTTCTAAAGCTTCGAACACATCTGGGACTGGGACGTTAAGACGCTCAGCTTTATTGCGATCAATGTCCAGATAGATTTGTGGATTATTGGTGTTAAAGAACGAGTACACCGCCGTTGTAGAAGGGCTATCAGGACTATTCGCCGCTGCCGCCATATCGGTTGCTGCCTGCTCTAATACTTTTAAGCCGCGACCACCACGATCCTGCAGCATCATTTTGAAACCACCTGCACTACCAATACCAGGTACAGGGGGACGTTCAAATACAGCGACTTTGGCTTCTTTAAAGCTCGCAGCAACTCCTCGCATATCACTAAGGATAGTATGGTAATCGATGCCTTTAGCAATGCGCTCTGCAAACGGCTCTAAAGGTGTAAATATGACGGCTGCGTTCGATTGTATTGTCCTGGTGGCACCAGAAAAGCCAGTAAAGCCTACAGCATTCTGGAGGCCAGGCACGTCTAACATTTTTTCAGTAACACGCTGAACCACTTTATCCGTTGCATCAAATGATGCCCCTTCAGGTAAGGTGATGGCCACGATCAAAGAGCCTTGATCCTGTGTTGGGATAAAGCCAGTAGGTACACGGTTAAACTGAAATGCAGTTAAGGTCATCAATCCCGCATAGATAACTAACATAATGACTCCCATACGAATGGTTTTACCAACAAACCAGCCATATCGGTTAGACAAACCTTCCATACCCCGATTGAAGCCATTAAAGAATGACTTAACCGGTGAGCGGTACCATTTCACGGGTTTTTCTGGTTTATCCTGATCATGAGACTTCATCAAAATAGCGGCTAACGCAGGTGACAAAGTGAGTGACACGGCCACTGAAATCATTGTTGCCACAGCAACCGTAATACCAAAGGCTTGATAGAACTCGCCTGAAATCCCTTCAAGGAAAAGCGTAGGCAAGAACACGGCAACTAATACCAACCCCATAGCGATTAATGCTGAGCCGACCTCATCCATCGTTTTACGTGCTGACTCACGGGGAGACAGACCATTTCTTAGATTCCGTTCCATGTTTTCGACGATAACAATCGCATCATCGACCACGATACCAATGGCCAATACCAGACCAAACAGCGTCAGATTATTTAATGAGAAGCCGATGGCAGACATCACCGCAAACGTACCAATAAGCGATACCGGGATAGCAACGATGGGAATAATCGCCGCACGCCACGTTTGCAGGAAGACGAGGATGACTATCACCACCAAAAATACGGCTTCATAAACCGTCATTTTCACTGCATCAACAGATTGTTCGATGAAATCAGTTGGATTATAAGCAAACTCATAGGTCATACCTGGTGGGAATTCAGCAGCGATATCTTCCATTTCAGCTTTGATCTGATTCGCTGTTTCAATCGCATTGGTGCCCGGACGTTGGAATATAGGTAAAGCAACAGCCTGTTTCCCGCCCAAGTAGCCCTTAGTGATGTAATCCTGGGCAGCTAACTCAATACGAGCAACATCTCGCAACCGAACAATACGACCATCATCACTGGATTTAACAATGACTTCACCAAACTCTTCTGGGGTCGTTAATCGTCCTTGTGTCTGGATGATGTATTCATAATAGTTCTGATCGGGTTGTGGGGCGCGGTTTAAGGTACCACTGGCGACCTGAACGTTTTGAGTACGAATAGCCGATATCACATCACCAGCAGCAATATCATAGGACTGAAGTAAATCAGGTTTTAGCCAGATACGCATGGCATAATCTGAGGCCCCATAAACAGGCACTTCACCCACACCATCAATCCGACGTATACGATCACGGATATTCAATACACCATAATTGGCGAGATAATTTTGATCGTATGTGCCGTCCGGTGAGGAGAGATTGATAACGATCATCAGATCTGGTGAGTTTTTCTTGGTTGTGACCCCCAAAGCACGAACACTTTCCGGTAATTTTGCTTCAGCAATGGCAACACGGTTTTGGACTAATACTTGTGCCGTATCTAGGTCGGTTCCAAGCTCAAAAGTAATCGTCAGCGTCATCGAGCCATCGGCAGATGATTGAGAATACATATACAGCATACCCTCAACACCGTTCACCTCTTGCTCAATAGGCGTTGCCACGGTTTGTGCCACGGTTTCAGCTGTAGCACCAGGGTAGGTCGCAGAAACTTGTATGGTCGGCGGTGCAACTTGTGGGTATTGCTCAATAGGCAAACTCAAGTAGGCCATATAGCCGATAATGACAACGATAATCGAGAGTACCGAGGCAAATATAGGCCTATCAATAAAGAATTTTGGGAAGTTCACAGTCGCTTATTCCTTATCTGTTTCAGTCATTTTGTCAGTATCAGTGCTGGCTTGTTTGCCAAGCACTTCAAGTGGTGTCCATTTAAGCTCGATCATATTCGGTGTTACTTCCTGACCGCTCGCTCTGATACGTTGTGAACCACTGATAACGACTTTTTCATCACCAGATAAGCCTTTACTAACCACGATCAGATCATTTTCGAGTAAATTGCCGACAGTGACATATTGACGTTTGATGGCATTATTCTCATCAACGATATAGACAAACTTCTTATCTTGATCGGTGTTAATCGCTTTTTCGGGTACCAGGATGGCATCGTAATTAGCACGACCTAATAAACGGGCACGACCAAACAGACCCGGATAAATAATGCCTGCATCGTTCTCTACTGTTGCCGTTGCTTGAATCGTGCCTGTAGCGGTATCAACGGCATTATCAACAAAGTGCATTTTGCCCTCATGATAGAACTTATCCTCATCCATCAACTTGATATAGATAGGATTAGGGGTCGAGTCACTACTGGGTCTCTGACCAGCACGATCAAGACGAATATATTTGAGCAAGTCACCCTGTGAGCCTTCAAATCGAAAGTGAATAGGGTTAGTGCTGACGATACGCGTCAGTATTGTTTGGTTTTCTTCAACCATATTACCGACGTCGACGTAGCTATCACTGACTTTACCATCGATAGGAGACACCACATTGGTAAAGCCCAGTTGCAACTTAGCATTACTTAATGAGGCTTCGGTAATCTGTAGTTCTTGGAAACGTCTATCCACTTCTTCTTGCGAAATAGCATTGGATTTTCGTAATAAATGCGCCCGGTCCAATTCTTTCTTAGCGAGTTCGTACTGCGCTTTGATTTGGTTTAGTTCGTATTCGAACGGTCGTGGGTCAATGACATAAAGCACATCACCTTTTTTGACTTGTTGACCATCTTTAAAGGATTTTTTAACCAAATACCCTGTAACCCGTGCACGTAAATTAACGTTACTGATTGCTTCAAAACGGCCAGTAAACTCATCCCAGTCGGTTAATGTATGTTCCAAAGGAATGGCCACATCAACTTCTGCAGGCGGTGCCTTTGTTGGTGCTTGTTGATTTTCAGGCTCAGAACAGGCCACTAGGGCAAGTGAAAAGGCAGAAATGAGGGTTAAGGGAATAACTCGCATGATAAGCATCTCTTTATATAGTTAATCTGTTGGGCTGCGTTGAATTGCAAATGACAAGCAAGACTTTTACACGGCCTATGTGTAATTTGCATCAAGTCTATGGTGATAACGTTAGCCATACATTAGGTGCGTTTTAATATTCACTTAATGTTATTGGCCATAATGAGTGAGTAAATATTAGGATCACAATATGTATATTTTACTGGTTGAAGATAATGACATCGTTGGTGATGGCATCAAACAAGGTCTAGAAACACTGGGTCACAGTACCGATTGGGTAACAGATGCTAACACGGCCAATCAAGCTATTCAGCAAGTAGATTACGATGTGGTGATTTTAGATTTAACGCTGCCAGACTACGATGGTATGACACTGCTGACAAAGTGGCGCCAAAATAAAGTCCTACTTCCTGTGCTCATTTTGACCGCACGCGACGCCATTCCTGACAGAGTTACCGGCTTATCAGCGGGGGCGGATGATTATTTAACTAAGCCCTTTGATTTTGACGAACTTGTTGCACGCCTTCAGTCGATCACTCGTCGAATTGCTGGCCGTGCTGACAATGTGATGACCTTTGAACACATCAGCT
>DRHY01000344.1 GCA_011052985.1 Methylophaga thalassica | reverse complement strand
GAGCAGAGGAGATGAAATACTAACTGAAAAAGCGGATTATTCTGATGATTATGCTCATAACTTATGCCATCAGTGGGAACAGGCTGCTATGGAAGCAAAATCAATGGGGGTTCGTGTCTGTCTTGTCCGTACGGGGTTAGTACTCGCGAAAAAGGGTGGGTTTCTACAACGTATGACATTACCGTTCAAGCTCTGCCTTGGAGCAGCTATTGGTAATGGTGAACAGTTTATGCCTTGGATTCACATCAATGACATCTCTGAGTTATTTATATTTCTGAGTCAGAAACAGCATCTTTCAGGCGTATTTAATGGCTCAGCACCAAATCCTGTTAACAATAATACTTTTACCTACACTCTTGCTGATGTATTGAATCGCCCCGCCATCTTCAGGGCGCCGGCATCATTCATTCGATTAGCATTAGGTGAAATGTCGACCTTACTACTCGAGGGGCAGCGAGTCGTTCCGGCAAAAGCGATGACAGCCGGATTCGAATTCCAATATACTGAACTGAAACCATCCTTAATCAATATCTACCACTAAATCGAATTCAACTATGTCTAAGCGTGCAATATTACTCGCCAACCTTGGCTCACCTGATAGTCCAACTACCCCAGCAGTTCGACGTTATTTAAATCAATTTTTGATGGATCCCTATGTGATTCAACTGCCTTGGATACTCCGACGCACCATCGTCAGCTTATTTGTTTTACCAACACGACCAAAAGCCTCAGCAGAGGCCTATAAAAGTGTATGGACACCAACTGGCTCACCTCTAATTGTATTATCTGAACAACTCAAAGCAGCCGTTAAATCTAAAATCGGTGACATGCCGTTAGCATTAGCAATGCGTTATGGAAACCCAAGCATAGAACAACAAATCTTGGCATTAACGGAGAATAAAGAAATCGATGAGATTCTTTATATACCTCTCTACCCACACTTTGCTGACAGTACTGTCACCACCTCAATAGAGGAAGCGAAACAAGCGATTGAAAAACATAATCTTTCTGTATCATTAAATGTGTTGCCACCATTTTATGACAATCCTCAATATATTGATGCATTAGTCAAAAGTGCTGAAAGCTATTTAAGTCAGGACCACGATCACATTTTATTTAGTTACCATGGTTTACCCGAGTCACACATCACTAAACTTGATCCATCAGGCCATTGTTTACAACAAACAAATTGCTGTCAGATCGAACACCCTGCCCATAAAACGTGTTACCGGCACCAAGTCATGAAAACGACGGAATTATTCGTTCAGCAGATGCAGCTCGAAAAGTCACGTTACTCCGTCGCATTCCAGTCTCGTTTAGGCAGAGCAAAGTGGCTGGGGCCCAACACAGAAGATAGGCTTAGAGAATTAGCTGCCCAAGGAATTAGACATGTGATGGTGCTCTGTCCGGCTTTTGTTACTGACTGTCTAGAGACCCTAGAAGAAATTGCTATTCGAGGTGAGGAAGTATTTAAGGAAGCTGGTGGCCAAAAACTAACACTTATCCCATGCATGAATGATCACCCTGCATGGGTAAATGTACTTTCTGATTGGTGTCAGACCTAAACTGGAGCCTATACTCTGCCGAGTAATGGCTGTCTTACGACTTGGCTGGTGTATTCTCCACCAGGTCCATAACCACTAGTTTCCGGATCACGTCCACGCAAAATAGATAATGCCCTGACAAGATATTGACGGTTTACATTAATAATGCCGCCATTAATTTGATTGAGATCGCGGCATTTTTTTGCCGCTTCTCTAAGCATGGCGACAATATTTTGCAGCTTGATTGCATCAGCGCTTTCTTGATTTGCAATAAAAGCGTCTAAACCTGCTTTGCCAGGTACAAACCCTGATGAGTTTAGGATTTGTTCACGCTGTTTTGCCAGCTGTTCAAGTTTAAGGAGATGGGGTTGTTTAAGCTTAGTGAGCTCATTAACTCTTATGACTTCTGAAGATTTGAGCGCATTTCTCTCCTCAGAAAGTAATTCTGCAAGCGTGTTACTTGCGCTCAATTCTGATTGAAGAATCGAACTGAGATGTTGTACTGCATTCATGGACATGAGGGTGGCCTTTCATTTTAAAGTTCACCCTCAAATCCCATCAATTTTTGTGCCAGTTGTTTACTGTCCACTTCATATGTGCCGGAATCGATTGACGCTTTGATAGCATCAACTTTTGACTTATCCACTTCAGGTACTTCAGCAACAACATTACCTAACTGTGATAACGTATCACTCAAACTCACCTTATCACCCTCTTGGGTAGGAAGTGCTGTCGGTGTCTGTGTTGACTCCGTGCTGCGCTTAGCACGCTGCTCTGTGGCACTCATCGGGCCGTTCAAATCAGTCGGCACTGCTGGCTTTATGCTATTAATTTCAGACATTTAAGTGTCTCCATTTCACTTCATTATTATTGATATCGGCAAGCGATAATAAAAGTTGAGTCTTTTTTTCTACATGATAACAAGAATAATCCCCGGTGCCTTCACTACACCTTCAACTATCCGCTTAGATGAACTATTTTCTACTCTGACTCGTTCACCCAACATAGCATCTTGCATTGCTGTTCCATTCATCCTTATCTCCATTCCGCCAGCCTGCGCGACCAGAACCACATGCTCTCCTCGCTGAACAACTTTACGTTGCTTCAGACTGCGAGGTGACAATGCCGTTCCCATAGCAAGTGGATATTTTAATTGCTGTCCAACCACTTTCTTCATATCAGTGACAAACCCTAAACGTAAATCACTAATGTCATGCATCGATAACTTAATATCGGATGCTGAGACAATATGATTAGCCGCTAGTGGTTTTGTAGTAACCAAAACTGGTCGCAACACCTTCACTTTGACTGAAACATATACAGTCCAATCTGTAGGTGCTCGACAGCGAATACCGATGCTACGATTACCTAAAGTATCTGCTTTTGAGGTTGAAAATGTTTCTAAGGGTCTACTACAAGTATCCAATCTTAGCCGCTTATCCATTGATTCAACGATGATTTGTGGATTATCGTAACGTGCTTGTGCTTGATTCATTGCATAAACGAAGGCGGCTTGTTCAATTTCAGGTAGCGACTGTTTAGTGTCAGCAAACACTTGAGATGTAAAAAAAGCAGCTCCTAAATATAGAATATATCGACGACTCAGCATGGCGGATACCTTAAGTTTTAACTAACAGTTGTAATACTGAGAAATATTAGCAAGTACTGTGCCGCTATTTTTTAGAAAAAACATCAAGCATCATCAGCTATAGCCGATATAGTATGAACAGATACTGTAGGAGAGATTATGAGCAGCATAATGGATGGTGTAGACCAACGCACTAACCTTGCCGGTAACAACAGGTTAGAGTTACTTTTATTCCGACTTGGATCGGGTCAACTATACGGCATCAACGTGTTTAAAGTGCGTGAGGCCATTGCTTGTCCGCCTTTAACAAAACTACCTCAGTCTCATCCTCACATCAAAGGAATGGCATCCATACGAGGCAAAACCATCAGTATTGTCGATCTCTCCGAAAGTATTGGACGCAAACCCGTAGCCGATATTCCCGAAAGCTTTGTCATTCTGACTGAATACAATCGTAACGTACAAGGTTTCTTAGTATCTTCGGTAGAACGTATTATTAACATAAGTTGGTCAGATGTATTGCCGCCACCTGCTGCATCTGGCAGTCAAAACTTTTTGACTGCTATTACAAAATTTGAAGATCGCTTAGTACAAATAATTGATGTTGAACAAGTTTTAGCCCAAGTGATGAATGTGGAAAGTGATGTGTCATCAGAATTAGTGAATGATTATATTCAGCACAATAATGACGCCACAAGACACATCCTTGTTGTCGATGACTCCAGTGTTGCTCGCAATCAAATTAAGCGGACCTTAGAACAAATTGGCTTAGAAATCACATTGGCCACAAATGGTAAAGAAGCGCTTGATCTTCTGAAATCATGGAAGGCGGATGGAATTAATATTTACGAACGCATATCTCTAATGATTTCAGACATTGAGATGCCAGAAATGGATGGCTACACCTTGACCTCAGAAGTACGCCAAGATCCATATATGAAAGACTTACCTATCTTATTGCATACATCGATGAGCGGAACATTCAATGAAGCTCTGGTCAGTAAAGTAGGTGCAAATAAATTCATTCCTAAATTCTCCGCCGACGAACTCGCATCTGCTGTTCAGTCAATGTTGATATAAAAAAAGGCTCCTCTCGGAGCCTTTTTTTATTATCTAGGACCAAAACCTGACACATCAGGTGGCATAGGAATGACATTATTTTTCTCAGTCACAATATCCGCTTTAGCTCGCATAAGATTTGTACCGACAAAGCCACTAATACGATAGACCCATGGCGATAATTTCTCGTTTAGTGTTTGGCTTTCAGACTTTACCTGCTCAGCTGTTTTAATCACATCTAAGGCTTGAATATCACTAGGTGCAGGAGACACTAAAGAAGGATCAAACTCTGAGGAAAGCGTCGTAAAGTAGAAACCATCATTGAACGATGTGCGTGTTGTAATCACCAGACCATCATAGGTAATGAATCTTGCAGTCACGACTTCGACATTGCCGCGTTCAAAATCTGCTTTTGGCACAACATCAATTATTTGTACTAAGCGATCTTCAAATTTTGTAATAGCAGTCAAAAAGTTTTGACTGCCAGATGCAGCAGGTGGCGG
>DRHY01000343.1 GCA_011052985.1 Methylophaga thalassica | reverse complement strand
GGCCGTGGAAGTCTGACCGTACAGCCGTTGAAAAAAGGAGGCAAACTATGATCATCAACGGCGTCACTATAGATGAAACCTTTGCAGAAGCGTTTCCAATGAAAGGAACGCGATTAATTATCACGGCTTTGAATGCAAAGTGGGCAATGATTTCTGCTCAAGCATTCACCGGTTTTGCAACCTCCGTTATTGCTTGTGGCTGTGAAGCAGGTATTGAGCGCGAACTTGATCCTAGTGAAACACCGGATGGCCGTCCAGGTGTGTCGGTGCTTATTTTTGCCATGGGAGGTAAAGGTTTAGCTAAACAAGTTGAAACACGTGCAGGACAATGTGTTTTAACCTCACCGACATCAGCATTATTCTCTGGTTTAGATAATAGTGAAAAAGAAATCGCTCTTGGGCAAAACCTACGTTATTTTGGTGATGGTTTTCAAATCTCAAAAATGATCGACGGTAAGCGTTACTGGCGTATTCCAGTGATGGATGGTGAGTTTTTAACACAAGAAAAAACCGGGGTACATGACTCAGTTGGTGGCGGTAACTTCCTTGTTTTGGCAGAGTCTCAAGCACAAGCTTTAGCTGCTTGTGAAGCGGCCATTGAAGAAATGAGAAAAATTCCAAACGTGATCATGCCTTTTCCTGGTGGCGTGGTTCGTTCGGGTTCTAAAGTTGGCTCAAAATTTAAAGCTTTGAATGCCTCAACTAATGATGCATTTTGTCCAACATTGAAAGGCCAAACAAAATCAGATTTATCACCTGAAGTTGAGTCTGTGATGGAAATTGTTATTGATGGTTTAACAAAAGAAGATATCGATAAAGCCATGAAAGTTGGGATTCAAGCGGTTTGTGATCTGGGCGCTGAAAATGGTATCCGTCGAATCAGTGCTGGTAATTACGGTGGTAAATTAGGGCCATTCCACTTTCATCTGCAGGAGATCATGGCATGAGTGCATTAACATTCACGTTAAAAACATCACCTGCACAGCGGGTTGATTGTTCTGAATTAACGGCAGATAAATTAGAAAATAAAACAACGGCAGATATTTCTGGTATCAAGCTAGTTATTGGCAACCAACAGCAGACCGTATCAGATTTATTTGATATCACTGGTGATGATGCCAACAATATTGTTTTTGAGAAAGCGACTTCTAAATTGGATCACATTGGTCATGCAATGACGAAAGGCACCATTACTGTAAACGGTGATGCGGGCACTTACTTAGGTCAATTTATGATTGATGGTTTGATCACTGTAAACGGCGATACAGATTCATTTACCGCTTGCGAAATGAAAAGCGGCACCATAAAAATTAATGGTAATGCGGGTGATTTATTAGGCGCAGCTCGAGTAGGTTACAAAAATGGTATGACCGGTGGGACCGTTATTGTTACTGGCAATACAGGTTCTAGAACAGGTGATCATATGCGTCGTGGTTATATCTTTATTGAAGGAAATGCTGGCGATTATTGTGGTTCAAGAATGGTATCTGGAACGATCGCTATTTTAGGTAACGTTGGTAAGCACTTTGGTTATGGAATGAAGCGTGGCACATTATTACTTACTAAAATGCCTGAACAAGGTATTTCGGCGAATTTTAATGACTGTGGTTCACATACATTGGCCTTTTTACCATTGATGTTTTCTTCATTTAAAACCTTAGATACTAAGTTTGCTGATATTGAACCGTTCTCAAGGGTACAGCGCTATGCTGGCGATGTATCAGGAATAGGAATGGGTGAAATACTCATAAAACTATAAAACAACCAATTAACCCGGCTTATGCCGGGTTATTTTTTTCTGCTTAGAGAAAATTTTATACTTATGTTTGGAGATTTTGATGACCGTTAAGGGACAATCTGTTCAACAATTTCTACAAAATAGCGATAAGGTAAACGCCTCACTTTCACAATTGATTATTACGGTGACTACAGCCTGTAAAGAGATTGCTGACTTAGTTGAACGCAGCAGTATTCTTGGCGTAGAAGGCCTAGCCAATAGCATTAATGTGCAGGGTGAAGATCAAAAACAATTAGATGTCATGAGTAATGACGTCATGGTGGAGCATTTAAGCGCCATTGGATTGTTAGATGCAATGGTCTCGGAAGAAATTGAGGATGTCATCGATATACCCAGTAGTTATTCAAAAGGTGAGTATTTAATCTGTTTTGATCCCTTAGATGGCTCCAGCAACATTGATATTAATCTGAGTGTCGGCACTATTTTTTCCATCTTACATGCCCCAAAAAACAATCATAAAACAAGCGTTGATGATTTTTTAAAAACTGGTGAGGAACAAATCTGTGCTGGGTTTTGCGTCTATGGCCCAAGTACTATGTTGATTTTGACTATAGGGGCAGGGGTATTTGGTTTTACACTCGACAAAGAAAGCAGCGAGTTTGTATTAACACACCCAGACATGAGCATCCCTGAAAACACAGCTGAATTTGCTATTAATATGTCTAATCAACGTTACTGGGAACCACCGGTACAACGATATATTGCTGAATGTATTGCGGGTATAGATGGAAGTCGTGAAAAGAATTTTAATATGCGCTGGAATGCTTCAATGGTCGCCGAGGTATATCGAATCCTCGTCCGTGGAGGTATTTTTATGTATCCGATTGATAAGAAGATTGCCCAGCAAGGCGGAAAATTACGCTTACTCTACGAAGCTAACCCGATGAGTTTTATTATTGAACAAGCAGGTGGCGTTAGTAGTAGTGGTAAGCAACGAATCATGGCGATTAAACCTGATTCTATCCATCAACGTGTTCCGGTCATTTTAGGATCAAAAAATGAAGTGGATCGACTGGTGTCCTATCACCAGTAAACCTCGATATATAACGTTTTTATATGGAGATGAAAGCTGGTAAATCTATTTGGAATAATGGCCTTATTTTTGTCATTTTCTATCTACGCTGATATCTGTAAATGTGAGCGTAATGGGACGGTCCAATTTCAAGACAAACCGTGTGAAACACACTCAGAAAAACTGAATTTATCTATTACCAAGCCGTCATCTGAGGCAGTAAACAAACAAAAAGCACTCACTGAAAAATTTAAAAGCAGCTCGCGTGTTAATCAAATTGAGCAATTGAAACAGCAAAATAGTCAGCTATCTGATCAACTGATAAGCATTAAAAAAGACTATGAAACGGAATACAAATTATTGACGAGAAAAGGTTATGATTTGGGTAACGGTAAGATGGCAACGCGAGACTCTCTGCTATTAGAAAAAATGAAAGCGCTGTCAATTAACACTGAAAAAAAACGACGAACACTAGAACAAAAAATACAACAAAATGCACATCAAATTGAAAAACTCAAATCGCAACAATAGGGTATTAACGCCATTTTTATGAAAATACAGTCACTTTTTTTACTTATCTTAATCACTTTTTCTACCCACGCTGTTGCTGAGTCAAAATTAGGCTTTCGCCTAGAAAACTTCGATTATCCGTATCCGGTAGAAATGATGGAGCTATCTAGCCAACAGCAACAACTGGAAATGGCATATATGGACGTCAAACCGACCGCTACAGCTAAAGGTAAAACGGTAGTTATGTTTCATGGTAAGAACTTTTGTGCAGCCACATGGGGTGACACAATGACGGCGTTATTAAAAAAAGGTTATCGCGTTATTGCTGTGGATCAGGTGGGTTTTTGTAAATCGTCTAAACCTGTTGATTATCAGTATAGTTTTCACCAGTTGGCAGCAAATACGAATACGCTGATTGAAAAACTCGGTATTGAACATGCCATTATTATGGGCCACTCAATGGGTGGGATGTTAGCGACCCGTTACGCCTTATTGTACCCAAGCAAAGTAGATGCGCTGATCTTAGTGAATCCGATTGGTTTAGAAGATTGGCTAGCCAAAGGTGTGCCCTATATCTCCATTAAACAATGGTATCAAAGTCAGTTAAAGGTTGATAAAGCCAGTATCAAGCGTTACCAGAAGTCGACCTATTATGCTGGTGAGTGGCATCCTGAATATCAACATTGGGTGGATATGTTAGCGATGCAATACAAAGCCGACAGGAAAAAGTCAGCTTGGTTATCTGCTTTCATTTACGACATGATCATTACTCAACCCGTATTGTATGAATTTGATCAACTAGAAGTGCCCACGTGGTTGTTTATTGGTGCCAAAGACAACACCGCTGTGGGTAAAGGATTTGTATCAAATAAAGTTAAGAAGACCTTAGGTCATTATCCTGAACTAGCTGAAAAATCGGCCAAAGCGATACCGAGCGCTCGCTTAGTTATGTTTGATGACTTGGGCCATTCACCACAGATCCAAGCACCAGAGCGCTTCCAGAAAGCTTTGATAGACGCGTTAGACTCATTAAATGCATCACCATAGGGGATTGTTATGCCTACACTGTTTTTAGTTTTATTTATTGTTTCCTTGTTTCCCATGGTATTAGCTATCTTGGGTGGTTTTTTACGTAAGAAACAGTTTGGAAAGTTTGATAATAAACAACCACGTTTACAGCAAGCACATATGACGGGGCTTGGTGCACGTGTAATGGCAGCGCAACAAAACGCATGGGAAGCGCTTATTTTCTATTCCGTGGTGTGCTTGTTGGCCTATATTTCAGGTCTTAACTTTGCTTCATTTGCACTTCCTGCAGGCTTATTTTTAATGAGCCGCATTTTCCATGCATTATTTTATATTTTAGATATGGATGTTTATCGCTCTCTGGTGTTCTTTATCGGCTGGTTCAGTTGTTTGTATATTGCCGTTCAGGCATTAATGGCCTTCTGAGTTCGTCAGCTAACTACGCTTGTATTGCGTCGGACAGTAAGCGCGAATGACATCCGGATGACGTAACTTGATATGCTTAGTCTGCCTTCCAGACACGCGCTTACGCCATAATTTGAATGAGCGTGATTTCATCTGATTTCGCATGAGTTTAATGACTTGTGACTCATTTAAGCCAAAGGTGAGTTCTATCGCTTCAAATGGTGTGCGATCCTCCCAAGCCATTTCGATGATACGTGATATATCTATGTCAGACAGTGTCATGGTAGCCTTAATTTTTTTGAGCACCATATCTTGAGGAGTGTGAAAAATGCGTTTACTTGTTATCTCGTTAATGACGGTATTTCTCTTTGCTTGTACAGGTAAACCTGAGAGCGTAACACCTGTAAAAGGGTTTGATGTTCAGCAGTATCTTGGGAAATGGTACGAAATTGCCCGTTTAGATCATGGTTTTGAAGAGGGGCTCTCTCAAGTGAATGCTGAATACTCCTTGAGAGACGATGGTGGCATTGATGTTATCAATAGCGGGTATTCAGTAGAGGCTAATGAGTGGACTCAGGCCGAAGGAAAGGCTTTTTTTGTTGAAACGCCTGATATCGGTTATTTGAAAGTTTCTTTCTTCGGTCCATTTTACGGTAGCTACATTATTTTTGGCTTAGATAAAAATTACCAGCATGCGTATATTTCAGGCCCTAATCATGATTATCTTTGGTTATTGTCTCGCACCCCTACGGTATCAGATGAGGTGAAAGCAGACTTTATTGCTAAAGCCAAAGCGGCTGGATTTGATACCACAAATTTAATTTATGTAGAGCAAGATGCTGAGTAATACACTCAGCGTACTTCAAAAGGGACATGGATATGCCAGACATCAACTTTACCCTTGTATGGTTTAACCTTTACCAAATCGGCATTGCTTTCGTTCTTGCATTACCCATTGCCATTAATCGCGAATATGTCGACTCGGGTGGTGCTGGTATGCGTACCTATCCGTTGGTATCGATAGCTTGTTGCGCTTTTATGTTGGTAGCTATGGATGTCTATAAAGGTAGTGATGCCGAAGCAAGAGTGATGTATGGCGTCATCACTGGGATGGGCTTTATTGGTGGTGGTGCCATCGTTAAACAATCAGGAAAAGCCCTCGGAACAGCCAATGCGGCTGGGATATGGCTAACAGGTGCCATAGGCCTATCTGTTGCCTATCAACGCTATGAAGTGGCAATCGTTTTGTCTTTAATTGGCTTTTTGATCTTTCAGTTTGGTAGCTATTTGAAGAAAAGTGATGAAGAATAGCCATCTTCCAGAAAGTCTTAAACGTCTTGATGAACGTTTACATATTGTATGTACAGTTAAAATAATATCGAGACTAGTCAACTAGATAAAAGACATATTGTTGTTTATTAAACAAAACAAATCTTAAGAACAAACCCATTATTTAACCTACGTACGGACAATCAAAAATCATAGAAAAACAGAAGCTTGTATAGTTTGTGCTTATAAATGATAATAGTTATCATTTATATTAATGGTTGAGCTTGTTTTGTCTATGCCAAGCAATAAGCATACTTTCACACCTCTTTTGATTGATGAGAAAACATCAATTACATCGCTATATCAGAATCACCAGACCTGGCTTATC
>DRHY01000342.1 GCA_011052985.1 Methylophaga thalassica | reverse complement strand
ATGCTTCTTTCGCTAATTCAGTAATCCCAGCTATCGAGCCAATCACATTACTAGCCTCTAATGGCATCATAATGACTTTATGATTTTCAGCTGAGGCCATGTCTTTCAATGCTTCGACATATTTTTGAGCGACGAAATAATTTATCGCTTGAACATCACCTTTAGCAATCGCTTCTGAGACCATAGTGGTGGCTTTTGCTTCTGCTTCAGCTAAGCGTTCACGAGCTTCAGCATCACGCATTGCTGCTTCTAAGCGACCTTCTGCTTCCAATACCGCAGCTTGTTTTTCACCTTCAGCACGTAAAATCTCAGATTGACGATGCCCTTCTGCTTCGAGAATTGAAGCACGTTTGGTGCGGTCTGCTTTTAGCTGTCGGCTCATGGCTTCAACTAAGCCTTGATCAGGATCCAAGTCTTTTATCTCAATACGCGTCACTTTCACACCCCACGGCGTTGTAGCGTCATCAACCACATTGAGTAAACGTCCGTTAATTTCGTCACGTTTTGATAACAGTTCATCGAGATCCATAGAGCCCATCACTGTTCGGATATTCGTCATCGTCAGGTTAAGAATGGCATTATCTAAGCCACTCACTTCATAGGCGGCTTTTGCTGCATCGATAACTTGAAAGAAGACCACGCCATCGACACGGACCGTTGCATTATCTTTTGTAATAATTTCTTGTGATGGCACATCAAGCACCTGCTCCATCATATTGATTTTAGATCCGATTCTGTCAATAAACGGAACAATTAGGTTTAAGCCTGGGACTAAGGTTTTTGTATAGCGACCAAACCGTTCAACGGTATATTCACGTCCTTGCTTGACTGACTGCACCCCCAATAGGATGAGTACGACCATCAATACAACTACTATTAAAACAAAACTCGAAAAACCGTCCATTTGCAATTCCCTCATTGGCTAATCATTTGCAGACATTAATCGGTGATAATAACAGTAATACTTAGTAAATCACTTGAATAATAGGTTTTATTCAGAGGACAATAGCGACTATCACTTTTGCTAAGAGACACTATGAAAATTCAACATCCACTTATCACCCTAATCAGCCTGCTGCTTTTCATGTCTTTGAGCAGTAGCGTAATGGCTGCACAGTGGTATCAAGTCGAATTAGTGGTATTCGAGCGCTATAGTGGTTCGAATGCTGAAAGTTGGCCTGAAATGCGCTCAATCAATAACGGCAGTTTAAGTCCTAACTCAAACAATCAATTGATCAAACCAGCGACGATGAATCATCTCGCTGGGGTATCACAAAGACTCAGTAAAGCATCGAACTACCGTGTGCTCTACCAAGAATCATGGAGACAACCGATTCTGAGTAAAAGTCGCTCGAAAAGTGTCAATATTGAATCAAGCAATGGCTTAATTGAAGGACGAATCAAATTATTTCGGATTAGCTACCTTCATGCCGATATCGACTTATGGTTCAAAGAGAATGGCGATATTCCCTTCGCGGCTGAAGACAGTAGCAACGTCAATTACCCATACAACCCACATCTTGAGCAAATCCGTCGTATTCGCAGTAATAAGTTGAATTACTTTGACCACCCTCGCGTAGCTGCCATTATTCAAATAACCCCCATAGCTACTCCTGCTTCGGCAGCTCCAAAGGCTACTGAAACCTATTCTTTACCTCAAGATAGCGACACTACATCTGCTCAATAAATTGGGCAATGAGGTCTTTTATCTCACCAATTCCAGCAGAGAGTGTTTGCTGAATCTGTGCCATAGTCAGTAACTCAGGTGATACGCCTGCCGCCCAATTGGCGACAATGGCCAAAGAGGCATAAGGCAGCTCAGCCTCTCTTGCTAGACTAGCCTCGGGCATTCCTGTCATCCCGACCAGATCACAACCATCATTGGCCATCCGCTTAATCTCAGCCGCTGTTTCTAGTCGTGGTCCCTGGACAGCACCATAAGTAGCGCCATCAATGATGCTTAAGTTGCGTGATTGAGCGGCATTTAATAAGGCCTGTCTTAATTCAGCGTCATATGGCCAAGTGAAATCAATATGATTATCTGCACGAAACTGTTCACTAAAAAAGGTATGTTCACGGGAATGGGTATAGTCAATGATTTGATCGGGCACGACTAATACAGATGGACCATATTTCGACGTAATTCCACCGACAGCGGCAACACCAATAATACTGGTCACGCCAGCCTTTTTTAAGGCGTGAATATTAGCGCGATAGTTAATTTTATGAGGCGCGATTCGATGACCAGCACCATGTCTCGGTAAAAAGGCGACTGATTTCCCTTTGAGCTGTGCGATTTGGATGGGTGCAGATGGTTGACCAAAAGGCGTATCTAAATCGAGCGTTTCGATTATCTCAAGACCAGAAAATTGCGTTAATCCACTACCACCGATGATAGCTAACATTCTTAAGACTCCTTCATTGCATAGACTGCGGGTAAATTACGCCACAATCCTTCGACATCCATCCCAAAACCAAATACATAACGATTAGGTACTTCTAAACCAATGTATTCAGGATGAGTACCTATTTTATTGTTGTGTTGTTTATTAAATAAACAAACACAACTGACGCTTACTGCTCCCGCGGCATGACAATACTCACGCAAGGCCGCCAAGGTCACACCCTCATCAAAAATATCTTCAATCAATATCACATGGCGTCCACTCAATTCAGCATTGGGTTTAGCTCGCCATTGCAGTTCTCCCCCTACCGTTTGATCACCATAACGCGTGGCATGAATGTAATCTTGCTCCAAAGCAAAATTCAGTTTAGGTAATAAATGTCCCGCAGTAATCACCGAACCATTCATAACGCACACTAATAAAGGTTTTTTATCGGCATAGTCTTGCTTAAGCTTATCGGCTATATCTTCAAGCGCGGTGTT
The DNA here is from genome assembly GCA_011052985.1 of Methylophaga thalassica. Classification (GTDB taxonomy): domain Bacteria; phylum Pseudomonadota; class Gammaproteobacteria; order Nitrosococcales; family Methylophagaceae; genus Methylophaga; species Methylophaga aminisulfidivorans_A. Next base: position 2,850 of record DRHY01000342.1, on the reverse strand, counting down.
GATTTGCTGATGATCAAACAGAAGATCGGCATGCAATAGCAATTGCTCATAATCAGTCATTACGTAGTCTCTATCTCAGGCGAAGTTTATACTGTGTGTTTTTCGTTTATCAGGTTGCTGTTATGCGCCGTTTCTGGCCCGTATTATTACTAACGTTGATGTTTATCGTGTCGTTTCTTTTGTACAAAACAACGTCTCATCAGGTCAATGACACGCAGGCATCTTATCAGCGCATCATTACATTGGCTCCCAGCATTACTGAAACAGCCTTTGCACTAGGATTGGCAGATCGCATTGTTGCCGTCAGTGATTACTCAGACTATCCACCTGAAGCACAGCAACGACCGAGTGTAGGTGGTTATACCAATACGAGCCTTGAGGCGATAGTCCGCCAGCAGCCAGACTTGGTCATTATGATGAATGCTCAACATAGTTTGCAAAGGCAATTAAAGCAGCTGAATATTAAAACACACCTTGTTGATAACAGCAGCATAGCTGATATCAAAGCCAGTATTCTGAGCATAGCGGAACTGACTGGTCAGCAAAAACAAGCACAGAAGCTGCTAAATGACATTCAAAAGACAATCGACACAGTCAGACAAAAAGTAAGCGGTCTTCCGAAAGTATCCACAATGATAGCCATCGCCCATTATGTAAACAGTGAGCAGTTAAATACCCTTTATATCGCAGGTAAAAATGACTTTTATAACGATTTGCTAGACATTGCCGGTGGACAAAATGTTTACACCAATACAAGTGTGGCTGTCCCTTCAATTTCTGCCGAGGGAGTCATGCGGCTGAATCCAGATGTTATTTTAGACATCTTCCCAGAAGCCAAAGATCACCAGATCAACCTTGATAACGCCATGAAACAGTGGCAATTATTGGACTCTGTAAACGCCGTTAAATCGAATCGTGTGTATATCATCGAGCATGATTACGCCACGGTTCCCGGACCGCGTGTCTTTAAACTCTTAACCGAAATGGCACAATTACTTCATCCTGAGATTAACTGGCAGACAGAGAATAAGCATGATTGAAACGCATGACCTATGCCTGAATATTCAAGATAAACCTGTACTATCAAATATCAATTTAACGGTAAACCAAGGGGATTACCTCGTTATCGTTGGTCCTAATGGCTCGGGTAAAAGTACATTATTGAAGGCTTTGATTGGCATGCTGCCTTTTCAATCAGGGGATATTCGTCTTAACAGTAAAAGTATTACTCACTACAAAAAACGTGAGATCGCGAAACAGATGAGTTTTGTGCCTCAAGAAAATGGCCGACATTTACCTTACCAAGTGGAAGAGTTCGTTAAGCTGTCTCGCTATAGCTACCACAATGCGTTATCTGAGTGGACATTAGCCGATAAGAAAGCAGTTGATGAAGCACTCGATATCACCAATACACAATCATTTAAACATCGTCAAATGAGCAGTCTAAGTGGTGGTGAGTGTCAACGAGTGATGATTGCAGCGGCATTGAGTCAGCAAACCCCACTGATTTTGTTAGATGAACCCACCAGCTATTTAGACCCTCACCACCAAGTAGAAATTCATCAGCTAATTACGTCATTAAACACAGGTCATAACATCACCGTGGTTGAAGTCACCCATGATATTAATCATGCAGCACATAACAATAAACATGTTGTTGCCTTAGAAAGTGGTGAATTATTGTGGCAAGGAAAAGGCGATGCCTTGCTTGATGCCAGCTTATTGAAGAAGCTTTACAAACAATCATTTGTGTTTGTCACCCATCCCAGCAATGGCCGTCAAATAGCTTTGGCAGACGATTAATGAGTGCTAAACAGAAAGTAATTATTATCAGCTTAGTTAGCCTACTTATTGTCGCTATAGCACCATGGATTGGCTTATCTGATATGAGCGATGGCGCACTTAAACAGCAGATCTTAGTTGATATTCGTCTGCCCAGAACATTATTTGCCTTTGTTGCTGGTGCGGGGTTAGCCGTCTGCGGCATGGTATTCCAGGCCATGTTTCATAACCCACTTGCGACACCGTTTACACTTGGAGTGGCAAGTGGCGCCTCTCTGGGCGCCGCAATCACGGTATTTTTAGGACTGCAATCGACATTATTAGGCTTTGATGTGATCAGTATCGGCGCCTTTATCGGTGCATTGATGGCAATTGTCTTTGTCTACAGCGTAAGCCAAATACACTCGCATTTTTCGACCAATACCTTGTTATTGACGGGCGTGGCGACCAGCTTTTTCTTCTCAAGCTTAATTCTGCTCATCCAATACCTTAGCAATATGACTGACTCATTCATGATCTTGCGCTGGTTAATGGGCGGACTCAGCTCAGCCAGTTATGCCTCATTATTACAATTGATTCCGCTCGTCACAGTTAGTTGCTGCATTATTTTATGGCTAAGTCGTGAGCTGAATTTACTCATGGCGGGTGATGAACTTGCTATAAGCCGAGGGGTATCGGTAAAACAGGTCCGTTATCTGTTGTTCTTCTCTACATCGTTGTGTGTGGGGGGTATTGTGGCTTTATCAGGTCCGATTGGCTTTATTGGCATGATGGTGCCACACATATGCCGTCTACTCATTGGTCATGATCATCGCTTTTTAACACCAGCAAGCATCATGTTTGGCGGTGGGTTTTTAATTTTATGTGATAGTTTAGCCAGACTAATGATTGCTCCCGCTGAGATTCCGGTTGGGGTGATTACTACATTATTGGGCGGCCCCTTTTTTCTATGGTTATTGATTAAACGTCAAACCACGTTATGAGCCCTTGGAGTGTTAATGTTAAGTCAGCTCACCTAACAATCTTTCTGCCAAGTCTCTGACGCGTTTCATTTTCTGTTGGTACTGT
>DRHY01000341.1 GCA_011052985.1 Methylophaga thalassica | reverse complement strand
GGTATTCCTATCTTTGCTTTGACCCGCCATCAAAAGACCGTGCAACGATTAACCCTTTACCGTGGTGTCTATCCACTGCAAATAGCGGTTGAGCATAATGATCACGCTTTGATGAATAAAGAAATGGTCAGTGAGTTATTACGCAGAGGTGTCGTTAGTGATGGCGATATTGTTATCATCACTAAAGGCGATCTCGAAACGCAAGGCAGCACGAATGCACTCAAAATTGTCACTGTTGGTAATATGGTAGAACCTGTATAAACCGTATTGATGATTATTCTGTTTTCTCAATTTAGGAGGGCCTTATGGCTCTAATTTCATTGCGCCAACTATTGGATTACGCTGCAGAACACAACTTTGCTGTGCCTGCGTTTAATGTCAGTAACATGGAGCAAGTGCATGCGATCATGCAGGCAGCCCATAAAGTAAACAGTCCAGCCATTATGCAGGCAAGCGCAGGGGCCAGAAGTTACGCAGGTGAACCGTTCCTGCGTCATTTAGTGTTAGCGGCTGTTGAGGCTTATCCCCATATCCCTGTCGTTTTGCATCAAGACCATGGTGCGACACCAGACATCTGTGCGCGGTCTATTCAATCTGGATTTACCTCAGTCATGATGGATGGTTCATTGCGGGAGGATATGAAAACACCCTCGGATTTTGACTATAACGCAGCTGTGACCGAAACAGTGGTGAAGATGGCTCATGCTTGTGGTGTATCGGTTGAGGGCGAATTAGGCTGCCTAGGTTCACTAGAAACCGGCATGATGGGTGAAGAAGATGGCCATGGTGCAGAAACAGCATTAGATCATAGTCAATTACTAACGGATCCTGATGAGGCCGTTGAGTTTATAAGACTGACGCAGGTAGATGCACTTGCTGTAGCAATTGGCACGAGTCATGGTGCGTATAAATTCAGTAAACCACCCACAGGCGACGTGTTAGCAATCAGCCATTTACAGACATTGCAACAAAAATGCCCTAATACACATTTTGTCATGCATGGCTCCAGTTCTGTTCCTCAAGATTGGTTAGAAATTATCAATTCACATGGTGGTGATATTGGGCAGACTTACGGTGTGCCTGTTGAAGAGATAGTCGAAGGAATTCAGTTTGGTGTGCGTAAAGTCAATATTGATACTGATTTAAGAATGGCATCAACAGGTGCTGTTCGTCAGTTCATGACTGATGAAAAAAACAAGGCAGAATTTGATCCACGTAAATTCCTAAAAGTCGCAACTAGTGCCATGCAGGCTATTTGTGAAGCAAGATATGAAGCCTTCGGTAGTGCTGGGCACGCTGATAAGATCCAACCAATTTCACTTGCTAAAATGGTGGGACGTTATCACTAAAAAAGAAATTTTAGCTCAGAGTTTGGAGTAGCACTCTCAAGCTTGATGAATTTGTGAGTTAAACAGCATTATGCGGTAAACTATGTCTTTTTTAGCCCAGAGAAATCAGCCGTGTATCAATTAATTGCCATTGCTGCTGGTGGTGCGATCGGTTCCATACTAAGGTTCCTTGTCTCAAATGGAGTTTACCGTATTTTTGGTAAAGACTTTCCCTATGGCACCTTAAGTGTAAATGTCCTTGGTTCTTTTTTGATGGGATTATTATTCATCCTATTTGTCGAACGCGAAATCGTCTCAGTCGAATTGCGCTCTGCTGTTCTAGTTGGATTATTAGGTGCATTTACGACGTTTTCAACCTTCTCGATTGAAACTATCACCTTGCTGGAAGACGGTGAGTTAATCAAGGCCATGGTTAATGTTGTCCTGAGTGTAGTGGTATGCATCACAGCAACTTGGATTGGCTTAAATATAGGTAGGCAGTTATGAGCCGAATAGACGTAACAATCGTAAGAGTGTACTTGTCTGAAGGGCGAGATCACACTAAACGAATTTTAAAATGGTTAGAGCAGTCAGAGGTAAAAGGATTTACAGCCTTTAGAGGGATTGCCGGGATTGGTGTAGCACACGAATTACACACAGCCTCGCTTCTAGACTTATCTGCCGAGCTGCCTATTGTAATAGAGTTTTTTGATACGCCCGAACAGGCGGACAAAATTATTAGTGAACTAGAGAGCATGGTAAAACCTGACCGTATCGTCAGCTGGCCTGCTCAATCTGGAAAATAAAATGTTAGATCCAAAATTATTAAGAAATGAAACAGAATACGTGGCTGAGCAGCTGGCTCGCCGAGGTTTTCAATTAGATATTGCCTTGCTAGAAAAACTAGAAGACGAACGTAAACAGGCGCAGATAAAAGCGCAAGAGTTGCAAACTGAGCGCAACAGTCGGTCTAAAATGATTGGTAAAGCCAAAGCGGCAGGTGAAGACATTGCACCGCTTTTAAAAGAAATAGAAGACTTAGGTGCTAGCCATAAAGCGGCTGAGACGCGTTTGGATGAAGTCTTAGAGCAGATTGAGCAAATGGCACTAAGCGTTCCTAATTTACCCCACGCCGATGTACCTGCAGGTAAAAATGAAGACGATAATGAAGAAGTCATGCTGTGGGGCGAGCCTCGACAGTTTGATTTTGAGCCCAAAGACCACGTGGATCTTGGCGCTGGCTTACAAGGCATGGATTTTGATACGGCTGCAAAAATCAGTGCTGCACGTTTCGTAACATTATCTGGACCGCTAGCAAAGCTACAGCGAGCCTTGACGCAGTTTATGTTGGATCTGCATACAGAGCAGCATGGTTATACAGAAACCTATGTCCCTTATTTAGTGAATGCCGAGTCACTTAAAGGGACAGGTCAATTGCCTAAGTTTGAAGAAGATTTGTTTAAGGTGAATGATGGCCAGTTCTACTTAATTCCCACTGCGGAAGTGCCGGTGACCAATATTGTTCGCGATACCATCACCGATGCAACAGATTTGCCTATTAAATTTGTTGCACATACCCCATGTTTCAGAAGTGAAGCAGGCTCTTATGGACGCGATGTGCGTGGTTTAATTCGTCAGCATCAATTTGAAAAAGTAGAACTCGTACAAATTGTTAGGCCACAAGATTCTGCTGCGGCTCATGAAGCCTTAACTGAACAGGCTGAAAAAGTACTGCAATTGCTAGAACTGCCATACAGAAAAGTCAATTTATGCACAGGCGATCTCGGTTTTTCAGCAACTAAAACATACGATTTAGAAGTATGGCTGCCAAGCCAACAGACTTACCGTGAGATTTCATCATGCAGTAATTTTGGTGACTTTCAAGCACGTCGCTTACAAGCTCGCTGGCGTAATCCAGAAACAGGTAAACCTGAGCTGGTGCATACCCTAAATGGGTCAGGATTAGCCGTAGGTAGAACCTTACTTGCGTTACTTGAAAACCATCAGCAAGCGGATGGTTCGGTTAGTCTTCCAGCAGCTTTAAGACCTTATATGAACGGTCAGGAAAAAATGAGTGTTTGAATTTAGCCTACTCCAGAAAATTATCATCTGGGCGATACCTGTTTTATTTGCGATTACTGTCCATGAAGTAGCGCATGGATGGGTAGCACTTAAATTTGGTGATAGAACGGCTCAGATGATGGGCCGGCTGACATTGAATCCATTCAAACATATTGATCCAATTGGTACGGTCTTGGTCCCTGCATTGTTGCTGTTGTTTGGTGGGTTTGTTTTTGGTTGGGCTAAGCCAGTTCCGGTGACCTATCAAAATTTACATAATCCCAAAAAGGATATGGCATGGGTTGCAATTGCTGGCCCTACAGCAAATCTCATCATGGCAACAATATGGGCACTAGCTGCTAAGATAGGCTTTTTCCTCATTCAGTCTGAGGTTGCCATTGGTCAGCCACTGATGTTTATGGGCATCGCAGGCGTCTTGATAAATGCCATGTTGATGATGCTAAATATATTGCCCATACCGCCTTTAGATGGAAGTCGCGTATTATCCAGTTGGCTTCCGGGCCCAATGGCCTATAAGTATAGTAGGATCGAGCCATATGGCTTTTTTATCCTATTAGGCTTATTGTATTTTGGAATTCTTAATACCATTTTATGGCCTTTAATCAGTGCCTTACTTAATTTCATGGCAACAATTTTTAATTTTCCACCTCAACTTTTTAGCATTTTATAACCAGTTAGTTAAGCCAATATCAGGAGAACACATTGGATACGGTTGCTTTACAATCTCGACGCATCGTTTCAGGTATGCGCCCAACAGGTCAATTACACTTGGGACATTACCATGGCGTATTAAAAAACTGGATTAAATTACAGCATGAATTTGATTGCTTCTTTTTTGTCGCTGATTGGCATGCTCTGACAACACATTATGAAGATAGTCAGGCCATAGAAGAAAGTGTCTGGGAAATGGTTATTGATTGGCTTGCTGCCGGTATTGAACCTTCTGCTGTATCGCTTTTCTTGCAATCAAAAGTACCTGAACATGCAGAGCTGCATTTATTGTTATCAATGATGACACCTCTGTCATGGCTAGAAAGAGTTCCAACATACAAAGATCAACAAGAGAAGCTAAAAGAAAAAGATCTCTCAACCTATGGTTTCTTGGGATATCCCTTACTACAAAGTGCCGATATTTTGATATATCGCGCAGGACAGGTACCTGTCGGTGAAGATCAAGTATCTCATGTTGAACTGACACGAGAAGTAGCACGTCGCTTCAATCATATTTACGGTCGTGAAAAAGACTTTGAAGAGAAAGCTGAAGCGGCAACAAAAAAAATGGGTAAGAAAAATGCTAAGTTATACATTAACTTGCGTAAAGCATACCAAGAGCAAGGTGATGCTGATGCGTTAGCGACTGCTAGAGAATTGTTGAAAAATCAACAAAATCTAGCACTAGGTGATATGGAGCGTTTGTTTGGTTATTTGGAAGGGGCGGGCAAAGTCATCTTGCCAGAACCAAAAGCATTACTGACTCAATCGTCAAAAATGCCGGGGCTAGATGGTCAAAAAATGTCTAAGTCTTATGGCAATACTATTTCACTGCGTGAGCCTGATGACACCTTGGCTGAGAAGATTAAGCGGATGCCAACGGATACTAACCGGGTGAGAAGAACAGACCCCGGTGAGCCGGATCGTTGTCCTGTCTGGCAGCTTCATGAAGTTTATGCTTCAGAAGATCAAAAAAATTGGGTTCAAGAAGGCTGTCGAAGTGCGAGTATTGGTTGCTTGGATTGTAAAGGTCCATTAATTGATGCCATCAGTGCAGAATTAAGACCTATCCGCGAAAGAGCAAGAGATTTGAGTGAGCATCCTGAGGATGTTCGCCGTATCATTGAAGATGGAAATGCAGCTGCAAGAGAAGTTGCACAAGAAACACTGGCTGAGGTCAGATCTTCAATGGGTTTGAATTATAAATAAAAGGTAGCTGGCGCTAGATTATGGCTGAACGTATTCAAAAAGTAATGGCAAGATCGGGGTATGGATCTCGGAGACAGGTTGAAACCTGGATTAAAGAGGGACGCGTCATGATTAATGCTGATGTGGCCAAACTGGGAGATCAAATCTCTGAGGGTGATCGTGTCAAACTCGACAATAAACCGCTTTCACCGAAACGTTTGTGGCAAGAACCGGCAAAGCAAGTCATTTTATACAATAAACCCGTTGGCGAAGTATGCACACGGAATGATCCTGAGGGTCGCCGTACCATTTTTCAATCACTACCTATACCAGAACAAGGCCGCTGGGTGAGTGTCGGACGACTAGATTTAAACACCAGCGGACTTATAATTCTGACTACCGATGGCGAGTTGGCAAACCGTTTGATGCATCCATCAAACGAAATGGATAGAGAATATGCAGTACGGGTGCTTGGTGAGGTGACATCTGAAATGATGCAAACCTTACGTGATGGTGTCATGTTGGAAGATGGTGAAGCTCACTTTGCAGACATCCAAGAATCAGGAGGCGAAGGTGCGAATCATTGGTATCACGTTGTTATCCAGGAAGGTCGTAACCGAGAGGTCCGTCGTTTATGGGAGAGCCAAGGAGTACAGGTTAGCCGCTTAATGCGTGTCCGCTATGGACCCGTCATTATTCCTAATAGTCTGCGAATGGGGCACTGGATGAAGCTGGAAGGCTCAGATCTGGACTATTTATACGAAGAGGCTGGTTTAAAACCTGCATCCAAACCCACGCAGGGACGTCGAGCACCTAAACAAGCTAAAGCGCGTGGAAACGACAAAAAAGTGACGAATCAAAGAACAGAACGTTCTGCAGAAAAAGAATCGAATAAAACTCAGCGGAAACCTCGTCTAAGAGGCCGATAGTTATCGTTGATTAAAGTAACATTTGTGCACTGACAATTTGGTTTTTACCGGCTCTTTTCGCTTCGTATAAGGCCATGTCTGCGCGTTCAAACAAATGATAGCCTTGTTCTTTTTCATTGAGTTCAGCAATGCCCACGCTGATAGTAAACTGGAAGGTACTTTTATTGTCTTGACAGACAATTTGGCTGACAGCTTCGCGTATTCTCTCTGCGGCAATCATGGCATCTGAGATGGCTGTATTAGCCAATAATAGGACAAATTCTTCACCGCCATAACGATAGGTAATATCGCTGTTACGCATAGTATGAACCACAGTATCGGCTAACATTTTCAATGCGCGATCACCGTTTGCATGGCCATAGCTATCATTGATAACTTTAAAATTATCAATGTCCAGCACGATCATCGATAAGGGCGTTTTTTGCCTTTTGGCAATATCAATTTCACGTTGCAAGCTATTTTCATAAGCAGCTCGATTTCCAAGGTTAGTTAACTCATCGAATAATGCAGATGCTAAGGCTTTTTTATACAAAAGGCTGTTACGAAGTGGGTATACCAATACGCTAAGTAATTCTTCGAGAAGTTCTATTTCTGCTGCTGAGAATTTATCAATGCGACTAAAGCTAATCTCACCCAAATAATTGCCATTCATTTCCATTTTATAGTGACAGCGGTGGCGAGAGACTTTATTCGTATCTATTTTAACCTTCATACTGAGATGTTGATAATGAAAGCTGTCAAAACCCACTATATTTCGAACTTCATTTTGAAATAATTGGAGAACTTCTTCAAGGATTAAGCTTGTCTGTAAAACACTTATCAGGTGAGTTTTTTCAGTACCATCATTGACCGTTTTTCGCTCTGGATAAAAGGCCTGTTTTGACGTATTTGCGCCTTCGATGAGACTGAGTTTTATTTTTTTTTCAGGTGATGGTTGTTCCATCGAGCATGTCCTCTAACAAGTTGTACACAACACTTGCTAGAAACATGCCAATCCATTTAAATTGAATTAAAACAATAGTTTAAGTTGGTTAGTCATCGCTTTGACATACATGCTTATGGGAATACGTCATTTACTTGTCAGGATGTCTAGGAAAAATTTAGCCGCTTCATTTGCCGTAGTTAGCAGCTCAGGACTCTTTGCTGGATAGGCTCTGGCATATAGTTCTGTCCTTACGTCACCAGGATCGACAATATTTACGTGTACTTTACCTTCAGCTAGAAGTTCTGCTTTCAACTGTCCTGCAAGTGCTTCTATTGCTGCTTTACTAATGCCATAAGCGCCCCAATAGGCATTATGACTGTGAGAGTCAGTAGTAAAGATTAATTGACTTGTTGTTTGCTGCTTCAACAGAGGTAAACAGGCTTGGGTTAATAAATAACATGCCGTCAGATTTATATGCAGTGTTTCGGCCCATGTCTTTGTATCTTGATTGATGACCGGTGCCAATTGGCCTAATGTGGCAGCACAGTGAACAACAGCATCGAGACGTTGGTATTGCTTTGCGATAACACGAGCCAATTCATGGTAATCAGTCGCGCTTGCCCCTTTTAGATCAAGTGGGTAAATGGCTGGTTTTGTATTCGTAGATATTTCTATGTCATCGTACACAGCTTCCAACAGGGGAACATTTTTGTCCAATAAGACGATTGTTGCCCCTGCTTTAGCTGCTGCTTTAGCAACGGCGGCCCCAATTCCTTGGGCCGCACCAGTAATTAGTATTACTTGAGATTTCAGCTCAAATGATTCATTGCTTAAACTCATTCTAACGC
>DRHY01000340.1 GCA_011052985.1 Methylophaga thalassica | reverse complement strand
TTAGGAGGGGGACGCTCTATCCATCTGAGCTACGGGGACAACGCAGCGCATTATAACAGGCAGGTAAATCTGCGCCCAGTTGAATAAGTGCCAACGGATGTGGAACGGCAGGTTAGCGGCAACACTACAAACAAAAAAGCCGTCACATTGTGACGGCTTTTATTTTTTGAAATGCTATTAATGAACTAGCCAGCTTGTTTTGCTTTACGACGTAAGCCCATGAAGCCAAGTAGTGCAGGGGCAAATAGCAAGGCTGCAGAAGGAATAGGGACAGGTGAAACTTCAAAAGAGGTAAACTGAACTTCACCTTTAAGGTCAGTACTTATCGATTGTCGTACGTCACCTGCAGGCTCCCAAATTATATAAGCTGAACTTATGCCATTATCTAGCCAACTCTGTGTACTAATGACAATATCACCAGTATCAAACAGATCTGATAACGTGTACTCGTAGTGATCAGATTTAGCATAAAAAACGGAAAACTCGCCGAAAGACAATAGACCATCATCATTCAGATCTTCGCCAACAAAATTCCCGGTAAACTTAAAATTATCAATCCCATCCCAGAAAGGCCATCCGGCATCAAAATTAGCTTTAACAACAGTCGCTGCCCAAGTGGTTTGGGAGAATGTCAATAAAGCTAAGCTTAATAGCATCCACACTCTTTTCTTCATAAAAATCTCCATGTAATGCAGCCCAGCCCTGATACCACACTCATGCACAGCTGTAGGTTTTCCGTCCCTGACTCGCGTCAAGTTTGGCATTAATATATTGAATAAAATAATAAAAAAGTTAACTTTCGGTAACTTTTAACAGATGAATATTCATAACATTCTGTTCTTTATAGATTACTTAAGTTGAATAAAAAAACATATCATCCTTAAGTATGGTTTTGTTCAAAAAACCGACGACATTTCTTCGCTCACAGCGACGCAATATACTGTTTGTCGAGAAAATATTGACTCAGCAAAAGATCTCGATTTGAATTTCGTTTAATAAATATTAAAGAATTCAGGCAAGCAAGATAGTTCAAAGCTCGCCTGTAACAATCGACTTGAAAGCGGTATGGAAACTGATGTTCCAACATCACAGCATCCTTTGGGTCGAGGACATGCTATCCAACTTAGTGATGAGCCATCATAGAGCTACCCTTAATTGCTTCGCGTATACTGTCCCCAATTTTTCTGATTTGTCTTCAAAAAGACAGGTCGTTTTCATCATGAACAATGATAATCAAACACAAGAATCAAAGTGGACATCACGTGACGGATATACCATCAAAAGATAAATTAGAAAAAATCCCATCCATGGTTGATGGAAGATTTTTGTTAAAAGCCATCAAACACATCATGAAAGGAGACCTGCTGCTCAGCAAAGGTCATATACCTGAAGCGGGCCATACCGTTCCAGAAAATTTCATTGGTGTTGGTGTTGCTGCTTCTGATGATCCCCGTGTTGATGATTACCTCATTGACCGTCTTCACGAACTTAATATTATTTCAGTTCGTATCGATCTGAGTTACGGAGATATCAATGGAAACGCCGGTAGACTACTCAGAAAATTAATTAATGAACGTTTCGAAGTACTTCTTCATTTAGTTCAACCCTTCAATCAAGCTTATGAGATGGAAAATGAAGCGGCTCAACTAGAGTAGCATGAGTTTGTCATCAACGTCTGTGACGAATTTGGTTCAGGGGTTTCACTGATAGAGATCGGCACCACAATTAATCGAAGACGCTGGGCAGGCTACAGTAAAAAAGTTTTTTTTGCGGCATGGAAAATTGCCTATGCTGAGATCAAATCAAGAGGGATCACTCTAGCAGGTCCTAACATTTCAGATTTTGAGCCTTTTTATTCTTTCGGTCTCCTCAATGAATTGAGGGATATGTCGATGTTACCTGACATCCACACTAATAATCTGTTTACTGAGCGTGTTAGCGAACCAGAGCGTTATGATCATCGCGTGCTGGGCTTTAAATGGGCAAAAGTGCTTAAGTACAATTTGGTAAAAAAAGCACGCCTTATGAGCAAGGCCGGACGTAAAAATGGTGTACCAAGATTTATTTCTCCCTCCGCTTTTTGGACGTTACCCAGAATCGAACGCGTTTTAGTTGAAAAGGAACAAAAGCAGGCCGACTACCTGACGAGATATTTTGTATTACTCGCTGCATCAGGATCGCTGGAGAAAGCATTCTGGGGGCCGCTGCTTTGCTCACGAGAAGGACTGATTGATGATGGAAGCAACCAGTATCCAAAAGTTGAACGCATCACTCATTATGCAAGCGTTATTGGTCAACTAGAAAATGTTACTGTTCGCCCTGCTTTTTTCGCGCTAAAGCAAGTCATCGCAGCTACTTCCGGCGCAAAATACGAGGGTACACTGGCCACCACGAAAAATATTGAAATACATGCATTCCGAAAGGGCGAGACACTTATTCACATTGCGTGGACCATCAATGGAAAAGGCTACCAGCTAAATAAACTATACAATGATGACGATTTAAACGCTGCCAACATCGAAAACCGAGATGGTAACAATGAAAATGCATTACATTTTATATCTGAAACACCCACGTTCATAAAATGGAACACCCATCATCAGTTGTCGCTCCGCTCTAATTTGGCTTTAAATGCGATGACATCCATTTTTGCTCATACGACTCAGGGTAATTACTTCCCTGTTAAAGAAGCTGGTTGGGAAGGTATTCTGACAGCAAATGATCAAGCGAATGCTGAAGCCATGTTAAAGCAGCTTCATCCCGACAATCTTCCCGCTGCGACACAAAGCAGCACCTTCAGGAAAGCTCGCAATATCATTTGGAGAGTGCCGGGAGTAGATGGCGCAGAAGTGGTTGCGAAGAAACCACTCAAAGTCGCGATTCAGAAGTTTCTATTCGACCGATTCAAACCCACTAAAGCACGAAGAAGTTGGAACGCTGCGGCAGAGCTATCACGCCGAGACATATCAACAGCACGTGCTATTGCTTATTTTGAAAAAAGTGGTGATAAAAGCATGCTCGAGAATGTTTTTAT
>DRHY01000339.1 GCA_011052985.1 Methylophaga thalassica | reverse complement strand
CTAACAAACCACTCCTTATCGCCAGCCTAGCTAACTCTGCAGAATTAGAGACATTTAACTTCTGTTTGATATTCGTATGATGAGTACCGACAGTCTTTGGACTTAAGTTAAGAATATCAGCAATTTCATTTACGGTTTTTCCTTCTGCCACAAGACGGAATACTTCAAATTCCCGCTGGCTAAGGACATCAATCGGATTTTCAGAACCCGTCAGTTTTTGAATCGCTAATTTTTGAGCAATCTCCGGTGCGATACAGGTTTTACCTTGTGACACCAATTCCACTGCACGCAACATTTCTTCAGGTGCACTACGCTTTGGAATAAATCCCAAAGCACCGGCTTGCATAGCTCTTGTTGTGAAAACACTATCTTCATGTACACTCAACACCAAAATCTTGGCGCTAGGTTCACGAGCAATAATTCGCTCAATAGCACCAACACCGCCTATACCTGGCATGGATATATCCATTACCACCACATCTGGATGATGTTTATTATAATCTTGGACGGCATCCTCACCACAGCTTGACTCGGCAATAACGTCAAATTTATCACCATCTTCCAACAATCGACGAAATCCAGCACGAACTAGCTCATGATCATCTACAAGTAGTATTGTTGTTTTAGCTAAGCTCATAATAGTTTATCCGCATCTAAAGGAATGGTAATCCTGATAGTAACACCATCACCAAGTTTACTTTGAAGTTCAAATTCGCCTCCTAAGCTATGCGCCCTTTCACGCATGCCTAACAAGCCAAAGTCGACGTCAGAATGGAGATCTTTCACCACCATCCCTTTACCGTTATCGCTAATTTGTATGGTTAACTCTGGAGATGGTTTATTTTGTTCTGCTTTAACCATTACAGTTATGCAACTAGCATCAGCATGTCTGACCGCATTCGTGATAGCTTCTTGCACCACTCTAAATACTGTCATATTCATTAATTCATTTAAATTATCTAATTTACCAACAACCTGAAGATCGAAGTTGGTACCGTGCTCACGCTCATGCCAAGTAGCCATACATTGCTCTAATGTCGGCACAAGCCCCAAATCATCCAGAGGACTAGGCCGAAGCCTTGTGATCATATTATGAACAACATCGTATATATGACTGGTAGTATCAATAATTGCATGAGCACTATTATATATTTTGGGTTCCGTTTCTTGTGCTCTGTTACGAATCAATACAGCATCCGTTTTGATAGCGGTCAGGCACTGCCCTAGTTCATCATGTAATTCACGAGCAAGATGGCGCCTTTCAGCTTCTTGTACTTCATCCATGTGTTTAGTGAGTAGCCGGGTTTCTCGCAGCTCATTACGAGCAGCGGCAGCCTGTTTGAGTTCTGTGATATCTCGAAGCGTACATATAAGCCCAATAACTTGCTCATCATTGTCTAATAAAGGCACTGTAGATAATAATAAAGATACAGCTTGTTGATTTGGCCTATTTAGGGTCACCTCAAGGTTTTCCGTGCTTTCACAATTCTCAAGGATTTGAACCATTTTTTGCCGTTCAAATTCAAACCCCAAATTAGCAAGTGCCTCTCCTTTCAAGGATGGTGTTTGTGAGGCAAATAAACGCTCTGCAGTAGAATTACAAAATGTGATATTTCCCGCATGATCTAAAGACAAAATAGCATCACCGGACTGCTTCACTAACATCGCTAGACGTTGATTTTCTGCTGTACTGAGCTCTAAAGCTTGGCCCATTCTATTGAATGTCTGGCTGATTTTATTCATTTCGGCGGATGAAAAACTCGGCAATCGCAGATGTAAATCTCCCCTCTCAAATGCAGAAAGTGCCTGTAAAAGACGCTGCAATGGTCTTAAGAACCACCCCACCCCCCAATATAGGAACACACTCACCAGTACAAACACCAAAAGACCTAGCGACAAAATCCCTTTTATATCTAACCATCGGTTGGTAATTTCTTGCATAGGCGCGGCATAAATCACCATATGGCCTGAGCCAAAACGTTTCGATAATGGCATTACTTGAGGAAACAATAACTTCACAAACCATTCAGGCGGCTCTGTTTTTATATTTTCTTCTGGCTCCCCTTCAAAAAGCAGGCCTTGAGAATCAAACATCAGAATATGTAAGCTTCTAATCTGACTCAGTGCTTTAACTAGTTCGTGTATTTGTTCATTGATACCTAACTCACGGTTGAGTGGCTGTTCAGCTAAAGTCAATGTAATGAGCTGGGCTGCCGCGTTCATTGTATCTTCAACTTCAACTTGAACTGACTTACGGGCATTCGATATCAGTACACTGGTACTAGCTAACATTGAGACCAGTAACAACAGGCTAAAAAATAGATTAACCTTGAGTTTTAGGCTCATAATAACTCGGCCTCTGCAATACCTTTGGCTCCTAGGTTATCTACCCACCGGATCATGATTTTGTCACCTGCCTCACCACCAGCAAGTTGAAAGGAAAAATAGGGGTTTCTTGCTGTGGCAGTTCCACATTTGATAGTTAACACTTCAATCTCATTACGCCAACAGCGGATATCTTGTATAAATTGAGCAGGTATCAATTCACCCTGTTCATTTTTTCCTCGACCTGTATGCATCGGATGAGCCAACAAAACCCTGACCGTGGTATCGCCCTCTTTCAGCTTAATTCGAATTCTATCTCGTGCACTAATAGCCATTACGCACATCCTCCAATATCCACTTTAATCTTGCGTGAAGTCCGATAAAGCTTATCGTCGGCCCTGATGACAGCGATGATAGTCGACTCTTCAGCAACTTTAATCATATTTTTGAAAGGCAACCGAACATCCGAGCTAAGCTCCATACTCATCGCTAGTGGGTTTGGATTTTTATCTACTAATATGGCAATGCGTTGCACATTATTGAGAGCAGTTTCAATTTCTACTGGAACAGAAGCACCATTAACCGCATATTTTGGTGGTGAGCCAACTTTAAATTTTACTTTCTCATCGCTAATGTCTTCAGCTTGACCAAGTAAGGCTAATAGAGCATCTTCAACGGTGTCAGCCGTAAAGGCATCTGTTGGCCAATGAGCTAGTACACGTTGAGGCAAAATAAGACCACTACTAGCGACTAGGGCCAATGTACTGGCTGAAATCGCATTTTTAACAAATGCTCTTCTATGCTTATTGAGCTTATCGGTCATGATTTATCTTCCATCTCCGAGATTGCATTTTCGACTTCACGTAAGCGTGAGGCAATTTTTGCAAGTTCATACTCGTTACGACCAGCAGACTCAGCAGCCAAATGTAACTGATCTGCTGCTGCTCGCAATAAACCTGATGAATAATAGAATTCAGCTAACCAAACATGTGATTGACTAGTTTGTCCCATGTCACCTTTTGCTTGTGCCATCAGCTTGTAGATATCTCGAGAATTTTCACCAAGATCTAATTGGGCCTGCAATAATTTTGCTGCCTTCACCGGCTGTCCAACTTTTAACAGTGCATTCACTTG
>DRHY01000338.1 GCA_011052985.1 Methylophaga thalassica | reverse complement strand
GGGGTATGCCTGCCATCTAGCCTTATGTATCGGTTATCACTCAGATGATGATTACAATGCCGACTTAGCAAAAACTCGCCTAGCTTTAGAAGACGTTGTAAACGTTCTTTAGTATATATCTAGCCTGATTCCAAAAAAGAGCAAATCCAACGACATGGTTTGCTCTTTTTTACACTATTCGGAAGCAGGCCTTGTGAACCGTTAATCGATGAAAATTATTTGGCAGGGCCTTTGGCTGCGATGACTTCATCTAATTTTAATCCAGTGAGGTCATGAATTGTTCGCCATAAATAATAGAAGATGCCCCCCATCATAATCATCGATGGAATAGCAATCATCGGATAGCTATAAAGAGTCAATAACCCAAGCTCTTCGTTAAATTCAGCACTACCTGCAGGACTGGTAACCAACCACTTTACTAGAATGAAATTCATGATGGCGGAGAATAAAAAAGTACCCGCCAGTAGATAAGTAGCATTAAGCAAACGCTTATCAAATACGGCAGTACTATTATGTGCCTCCAGTCGATCTTTGATTTTGTCGACATCCATAATTTCACGATTAAACAATAAGGCTTTAATCAGAGGATACCGTGTGAAGGTTGACCCCAAGACAGCCACACCAATAATGGCTGGAATTGCCGCTTCTTTAATCGCTAGCCATTTTGTATCTAACTCAAATAAACCTATGCCACCTGTCAATAAGACGCTAATCAAACCAAGCAAGGCGATAAAGTTAAACTTACGATATTTAATTAACTCAAATAAGCCCCAGCCTAGTGGGAATGCTAGTGCTAAGATCAGCGCACTACTGGCACCTAAATCTTCATCACCACTTAATTTCATTAATATCAGTGATGGCAAAATAATACTGACAACAAGGTCTACAAATGGGCGCGGTTTATGGGCTGGCGTATTATTTATCATATTGTTATTTCTGGTTAATTTAGAAAGTCGATGGTCATTATATAGGATGTAACCAGCAGGAGGGGTTGAGTTTAGTATTGAGGCAAAATTAGACTCTCATCCACTTTTCAAAAAGCGTATATCCTAAAAACGTGAGTCGTTCTCACATGGTATGCCATCATAATCACCGTCCATTTTGGTGTTAGGACAATGATTAATAAAAAAGACAGCTTCAGCCCTTGAATTCATTTGACTACAGTGCTGCCGCCCATCACATGAAAAGCGTGAGTCATCCTTAGACGCGACCGATTTAGCTGGCGGTGACTTTTTAACAGTCGCTTGCTCACTGTGAATAGCAGGCGGAATAGGTGTTGAATCTTGATAATACTGCCAGCCGCCATACACCATCAGTAAGATAAAAATTAACTTTATCAATGTAAATATCCTTATAAACAAGACTTTTCTAATAATTTCAAGATGATGCTTTCTAGTTCAACAAAAACACTAATTGTTCGCTAGTGACGCTATTTAGAATCAGTTGATAACATTAATCACTATCCAACATACGAAGCTCAAGCGCCCTAGCCGCATTCATTTTCATCGGACAGAAATCAAACATCGGCTGGCCGACGTATCTACCCGCCAAATCACAATGAGTATTCCGATACTGAATCCATGCCTTTTGTGACATTTCAAAACTGGATAAGGCCTCAGGGCTGGCTTTAGTGAACCGAAGGTGAATCGATTGATAGCGACGAGAGATTTCCGCCATTGCCTTATCCGAGACAACGGCAGAGCATTTCGCCACTACCATGTTGTTGATAGGCTCATTTTCATCAACACAGTTGGCATAAAGCGCATCATACTCAGATGATGACTTGGCATAACTTAAAGTGCTAAAGAGTAATAAAAAACTCATTAATAGTATGAGAACTCTCATCTTAATAACTCCTGAAAAATCAGTTATTGTTCTTGAGAATACAGTACCGAATGTCTCACTATTCGCCCAAAGAAAATTCTCAAAGTACTTTTCGAATGCGCTCCATGGCTTCTATCAATCGTGACTCATCCGTTGTGTAGGCAAATCGGCAATGTTGTTCAGCTTGATATTGTCCAAAATCAAGGCCGGGTGTTATCGCTACTCCTGCTTGATATAAAAGGTGTTTGGATAAAGCCATACTATCCGGTGTTTTATCGTTCAATAAGGCCGAGCAATCGGCATATAAATAAAATGCGCCTTGCGGAGTGATGGGTACCTTAAAGCCCAGTTCTTTGACTAAGGGCAGCAATATATTCCGACGTTGCTCAAATAAGTGTCTGCGTTGCTCAAGAATATCTAAGGTATTTTGTTGAAAAGCCGCCAGTGCGGCATATTGAGACATCGTAGGTGCAGCGAGATAAAGGTTTTGAGCCAATCTATCCATGACCTCCGTATAGCCTTCCGGCACTATCAACCAACCTAAACGCCAACCAGTCATGCCAAAGAATTTTGAGAAGCTATTAATAACAAACGCTTGGTCATCAACCTGTAGTGCGCTGGGAGCATCAAAGCCATCATAGGTGAGTCCATGATAAATTTCATCGACGACCAAGTGACCTGATTTACTTTTGACTGCGTTGGCTAACGCGATGAGTTCGGCTTTTGTTAATACCGTGCCAGTCGGATTTGAGGGTGAGGCGACTAATGCCATGCTGGTGTCAGCATCCCAATAGTTTTCAACATGGTGAGCGCTAAGTTGATATTGGCTGCTAGCATCAACGGCAATGCTATTGACTTGCCCTTCAACAAACTTAGCAAAGTGTTTATTGCAAGGATAACCTGGGTCAGCCAGCATGACTTTTTTGCCTTTTTCCAATAAGGCACCCATTACTAATAACAAAGCGCCTGATGCACCGGGCGTTACCACGACCCGTTCGGATGAAATAGCAACCTTATAACGATGCTGATACCAGTTAGCAATAGCCTGCCTAAGTTCTGCCAAGCCGAGTGCCGGAGTGTAGTGTGTTTTGCCTGCTTCTAAGGACTTGATACCTGCTTCTGTGATAGGAGATGGTGTAGTGAAGTCAGGCTCCCCTACTTCCATGTGAATGATATCTTGCCCTTGAGCTTCGAGTTGTTTGGCTTCGGCCAATATCGCCATGACATGAAAGGGAGCGATTGCATCGGTTCGTTTTGCGTATGAATGAGACATTGAATGTGTTGACTTAGATTAAGTAGTTTCTGTGTAAAGGTGTCCTATACTAGCAATTGTTTAATTATTTCGGCGCGAATCTTGAAATTGTCCTCAGTCACCCCATATAGGCTGAGCAAACAAATTATTAAAAAGATAGACAGATGCGCATTTCGATGCCATGCTCTTCCGTTTTTTAGGGTTACGAGCGCTTTAATCAGGCATCTAGAGCTGGATTTGCTATTGTTTCAATAACATTTTTTCAGCGCACGGATGATTGGCAGTAATTTTAATTTTGCACATGCTGGGTGCTTCTGGTATTGATTCACCCTTGGATTTAGAAAGTATGAGGTTTCAAGATGGAAAACACTCAAGTCGAGACTAAAGTAGCGCCATATGTAGAAGTCCCTGGCGAAGAATATATGAACGACAATCAGGTCGAACATTTCCGCCACCTTCTGCACAACTGGAGAGCGCAACTACGAGCTGAAGTAGATCGCACTGTTCATCATATGCAAGATGAAGCAGCGAATTTCCCTGATCCGAATGATCGTGCTACGCAAGAAGAAGAATTCACCTTAGAACTTCGTACCCGCGATCGTGAGCGTAAATTGATCAAAAAGATTGATGAGTCCTTAATCGATCTAGATAAAGGTGATTATGGTTTTTGTGAATCATGTGGTACTGAAATTGGCATTCGTCGTTTAGAAGCACGTCCTACTGCAACCTTGTGTATCGATTGCAAAACATTGGATGAAATCAGAGAGAAAAACCGCATCTAATTTCTTAGACTGGTTAGTTGTAAGAGCCAGGGAATCGGCTCTAGAACCTCGTACAAAAAAGCCCTGCTTGTCAGGGCTTTTTTATGGTTATTTATCAGACTTTGGTTCGTAGGTGTACATCAAATCAACGCCAGATTGTGAACCTGATTCAGCTTTTATGGACCAAATTTTGGTCAATTCATAACGTAACTCCACCGTACTGATAGAATCAAACACACCAATACCGTAGCTCAAATACAGTTTCGGTGATAATGCTTTACCAATCGTAAGTGCCGCATTCTCTTTACTATCACCGGTAATAGCAAATTCATCTAGACCAAAGGTATTCGCAATCTGATCACCAATCATGGCACCATTTTGTAGCCCCATCCCACTTGCCGCAGAGGCTAATAAAGCGGCATCGGTTGCACTCGCTTGGTCAATAGGTTTGCCGAGCAAAATATAAGAGAGGATATTATCCTGGCTCATATCTGGGGATGAAAACAGCGTAGCCTGTGGAGAGCTCACATTACCCTCGATTCTTAGTCCTGCTGTGACCGTTTTACCCTCACGTACTGCTTTGATATCTAGCTCAGGATTATCAATCGGACCAGCGAAGCGAATCTTGCCGTCATCCACTTTCAATAATTGACCGTAAGCTAAATAACTCCCATCTTTAATCGTGATAAGTCCATTGCCTATAAGAATATCCTGTGGGTCTCCAGAGACTGTTAGATCTCCTGTTAACCGGCCTTGAAAGCCAAGTGCTTTGATATTTACTTTGTCACCCAGACTAATCGTCAGATTAATATCCGTTTTGTGAAGTGAGGCATCTTCAGTTGTCTGATTATTTATCACCACAACATCTGAGCTTGGGCTTACTGATGAGTTGAACTGAGTCGGCTCAATTGACGCTCTTGGAATAAGAACTTTACCCGTCACCTTGGTTAACTTAGGTGTTACGAGAACTGAGATATCAGGCTCTGCAATGACTAACGCTTCTGTCGTGTTCATCACTTCAAAATTTTTCCCAGTCACGTCTGCACTTAATTCCCAGCCTTTATCAAGTAAGGCATAACGTCCATTGATGGCGACATTACCCTCACCTGAGTCAGCTTTCAATTTGATATCAACCTTATCAATATCGCCCTGGATATCGGCATTGATATTTTTCAAAATAATGCCGGCATCAACCAGTTTGACTTGCCCATGTGCTAAGGTGGCTTTGCCAATAATTTCTGGCTGACTCACCGTACCGGCAATGCTGAGATTCATATCAAACCGCCCCTTTACACCATCAAAGGCAGGATGTGATAATTGCAAAGCAGTTAGATCAGCAATACTGGTTTTCAGCTCGCCGTTTAGCTCGGCTTGTTCAGGATGATCAGAAATATCGACAATACTGACTGTTTTTATGTCTGCTTTTATGGCTGATACGCCTGCAAGCTCAGGCTCAATGTTCAACTGGACAGACGTTTGATTTTTATCTAACTGATAGTTGAGAAATGTATTGTTTAGGTGAAGCGGTTCTTTTTGGTTTAAGGCCGTTTGGTTAAGCTGTACTGATGCCTCATCCAAATACACCTCGCCATTACCGGTTATTGCTTTACTCTCATCGCCTGCTAGGCTGAACTTGCCTCTCAACGACCCCGTCAATTGCTCTAACTCAACCACAAATTGGTCGAATAAACTTACGGGTACCGCTTTAAAATTACCTGCTGTTTGCCACTTCACGCCATCATGATTTGCCTGTAAACATAATTGTCCCTTTTCAGAAGACCAACAATGTTGAGGAAAAGCTTGCTTATCCGCTGATAGAGTGATTAATGAATGCTCGCCTAATTGCCACTTACCTGCTTTGTCATTACCAAAACTGAACTGACTGAAAATACCCTGCCATTGTTGTTGTTCAAATCCACCATTTGCCATCGCTTGTAATTGGATAGCGGGTGAGATGACGTTGAGGTTTATTTGGTGCGCTTGTTGTGTCCCTGAAATATCAAGTTTTACGCTATCAATAGTCAGCTCAGGTAAGTTAAGCCCTGCCAGCT
>DRHY01000337.1 GCA_011052985.1 Methylophaga thalassica | reverse complement strand
ATTTTGTATAAAGAGCATCTTCATTTTGATTTTGTCAGACCTAGCATAAGAAACTACCAATGATTTTCAAACTGAATATTTGGCGACAAGCTGGCCCTGACCATACAGGTCAGTTCGAAGCATACGAAATCGACGCCAGCGAGGATTCGTCTTTTCTGGAAATGATGGATGCCTTAAACGAAAAGCTCATTTTAGAGGGGAAAGAAGCGATTGCTTTCGACTTCGATTGTCGCGAAGGGATTTGTGGGTCGTGTAACTTGGTGATTAATGGTACTCCCCATGGCAAGCAACGAGCTACCACCACCTGTCAGCAGTACATGCGTGATTATGTGGGTGAAAAAGAGTTATGGATTGAACCGTGGCGAGCGACAGCCTTCCCAATAGTAAAAGATTTGATCGTTGATCGTAGTGCCTTTGATCGTATTATCCAAGCGGGTGGTTATGTGGCGATAAGGAATGGCTCTGCACCTGAAGCTAATACGATGCCTATCGACAAGCATGTGGCCGATGATGCCTTTGACGCTGCTACCTGTATAGGCTGTGGTGCCTGTGTGGCAGCCTGCCCAAATGCCTCGGCAACCTTATTCGTTGCAGCAAAAGTAGCGCACTTATCTACCTTACCTCAAGGACAAATGGATACACAACGTCCGATGAAATTACTCGATGCTATGGAAGCAGAGCAGTTCGGTACCTGTAGTAATTACCGCGAATGTGAACGCGTTTGTCCGAAAGAAATTAAGGTGAGTGCCATTACCACCATGAACAAACTGCTGTATCAACACAGTTAACATAGTCTCAAAATACATCAGACCGACTGACGATATTTCGCCAATATTGGCTCGGCAATGTATATTCAATCTATTATCACCATATGGCCTTGTTAGATGTCAGACATGAATGAAACTCAACGAAATGAAGAAGTAGAAACAACCGTAGGTTGGAGAGAGTGGCTATCCTTACCGCAACTGGGTATTGAACGAATCAAAGCCAAAGTAGACACTGGCGCAAGAACGTCAGCAATTCATGCTTTTTCTGTTGATGAATTTAAACGTGATGATGATTTGTGGGTTAAATTTTGTTTGCATCCAAACCAAGGAGATACCGACACCATCCAGTGGTGTGAGGCTCTGGTTATCGATCAACGTAACGTCACTGATTCGGGTGGTCACACAGAAAAACGCTATGTAATACACACAGATATTCATCTTGGCCATAAATGCTGGCCAGCCGAGATAACGCTTACAAACCGCGATAATATGCTTTTCCGAATGTTGCTTGGTCGAACGGCCATGACTGCTGGAAATCTTATCGTCAATCCCGCCATGTCATTCATGGCAGGGCAAACTGTTCTGGAGAAAAATGAACATTCACAAACCGAATTTTTTGATGGAGAAAGCCAATGAAAATTGCCATCCTTTCTCGTAATCCAAAGCTTTACTCAACCCGTCGTTTAAAAGAGGCGGCTGAAGCACGTGGCCATGAAGTCCACGTTTTAGATGTTTTACGTTGCTACATGAATATCACCTCACACAAACCTGAGGTTCATTACAACGGCAAAATCCTCACCGGATTCGATGCAGTGATTCCACGTATTGGTGCTTCTGTGACGTTTTATGGTACAGCGGTATTGAGGCAGTTTGAAATGATGGGCGTGTATCCATTGAGTGAGTCAGTCGCCATCAGTCGCTCACGCGACAAATTACGTGCTTTGCAGTTGTTGTCACGTAAAGGTATTGGTTTGCCAGTCACTGGTTTTGCTCATAGACCAGATGACGTTGATGATTTGATGAAAATGGTCGGTGGTGCGCCCTGTGTTATTAAATTGCTCGAAGGCACCCAAGGCATTGGTGTGGTGTTAGCTGAAACTGAAAAAGCGGCAGAGAGTGTTATCGAAGCCTTTATGGGCCTGAAAGCCAACATCTTAGTGCAAGAATTTATCAAGGAAGCTGGCGGGGCTGATATTCGTTGTTTTGTTATCGGTGACAAAGTAGTCGCAGCGATGAAGCGTCAAGGTCAAGAAGGGGAGTTTCGTTCAAACCTCCATCGTGGTGGCAGTGCAAACTTAATTCGTATCTCACCTGAAGAACGTGCAACAGCTGTCCGAGCTGCAAAAACCATGGGACTGAATGTCTGTGGTGTCGATCTACTTCGTTCTAATCATGGCCCCGTGGTGATGGAAGTCAATTCTTCACCTGGTCTGGAAGGCATTGAGGCTGCTACGAGTAAAGATATTGCCACCATGATTGTCAGCTTTATTGAGAAAAATGCCAAAATAGGTAAGACACAAACGCGAGGTCGCGGCTAATGTCTAGCACGATGGTGTTGGCAGGTGAAGAAATTAAGTTAGGGCAAAATACCATTGTCGATATTCCTTTACCTGATTTATATATGCAAACATCGCTCAGCATGCCGGTTCATGTCATTAGAGGTCGACGTGATGGACCAACGATATTTGTTTCAGCTGCCGTTCATGGTGATGAAATTAACGGTGTGGAAATTATTCGTCGTTTGGTCAAAAGTAAAAGCTTGAAAGGACTTCGCGGCACTTTGATAGCCATACCCGTCGTCAATGTGTACGGGTTTTTGAATCAGTCCCGGTACTTACCAGATCGTCGAGATTTGAATCGCTGCTTTCCCGGCTCGGAAGAAGGCTCCTTAGCCGCTAGATTAGCGGACTCCTTCATGAAAGAAGTAGTGAGTAAATGTACGCATGGTATCGATCTACATACAGCAGCCATTCACCGCGATAATTTACCGCAAATCCGGGCTGATTTAAGTAATGTTGAAGTTGAGTCTATGGCTCAAGCTTTTGATGCACCGGTGGTAGTAAACTCTAGTTTGATCCAAGGTTCACTCCGTTTTGCAGCCGAAGAATATGATGTTCCAGTGATTGTTTATGAGGCTGGTGAAGCCTTACGCTTTAATGAAATGTCAATTAGGGCCGGCGTAAAAGGCGTCATTGGCGTGATGCGCCATATCGGTATGTTGTCGCCAAGTCGTACAAAAAAACGCAAGCATGATCCTTTTGTAGCTCGCTCCAGTGCATGGGTACGCTCTCCGCAGAGTGGTATTTTCAGAATGATGGTGCCAATGGGGGCGAGTGTGAACAAAGGTGATCTACTAGGTATGGTCGCTGCACCTTACGGGAAAGGTGAATCGGAGACAGAAGTCTTGGCCACAAGCTCGGGTATCGTTATTGGTCGAACTAATATCCCGCTGGTGAATGAGGGCGAGGCATTATTTCATATCGCGCGGTTTAATAAACCCGATGAAGTCGCTGATAGCGTTATTGCCTTTCATTCTGATTTGGATCCAGCCACAGACACCGCTGCACCTGAAGAAGTACCGATTATTTAACGATAGAGTCATTAAGTGGTCATCATCATCTGATATTAGATAAAAATAATATTTTGCTTTTTTGATCCAAACTAGTGAAAATCGCGCCCTTTAATCATCTAGACGGGAATAACGTCAATGCAGAAACCCCTGCCACCTTCATCCGATAATGATCTAGACCTCAGCTCTGAGTGGAGTGCAGAACATAGTGCTCGCTTATATGGCGTCAGAGACTGGGGCAGTGATTATTTTGATGTCTCTGAAGAAGGGAATGCCGTTGTTTCCGTTAAGTTTGGTGAAAAGACAGTCAATGTACCTTTGATTGATATCGTCAATGGCATGCGTGAGCGTGGCTTGGATATGCCAGCAGTGTTGCGCATTGAAAATTTACTTGATCAACGTATTACGCAAATTAACGAAGCATTTGCTCGCGCGATTGAAGATGCTGGTTACCAGAACCACTATCGCGGCGTGTTTCCGATTAAAGTTAATCAACAATGTCATGTAATTGAAGAAATTGCCGATTATGGCAGCCGTTACCATCATGGTCTTGAGGCTGGTAGTAAAGCTGAGCTGATAATCGCCATTTCACAGTTGCGTGATCACAATAGTCTGATTGTCTGCAATGGCTATAAAGATCAGGAGTTTATTGATCTTGGGCTTTATGCCCGTCAAATGGGGATCAAGTGTTTCTTTGTGCTTGAAACTGCCATGGAGCTTGAAACCGTCCTAGAGCGAAGTCGTGCACTAGGTATTGATCCGCTTATTGGTGTTCGAATTCGTTTGGCCTCAATGGTTGAAGGTCATTGGAATGAAGACAGTGGTGATCGTTCTATCTTTGGCTTGTCGACAAGTTCGCTGTTAACTATTGTTGATACACTTAAGCAAGCGAACATGTTGCACTGTTTGCAGTTGCTGCACAGTCACCTAGGCTCTCAAATCCCCAATATTCGTAATATTCGTACTGGCGTTATGGAAGCGTGTCGCTTTTATGCTGGCCTTATCGAAGAGGGCGCTCCAATGGGCTACATCGATATGGGTGGGGGGTTGGCCGTTGATTATGAAGGCTCACAAAGCAATAGCACTCATAGTATGAACTATGGCCTTGATGAGTACTGCTACAACATAGTAGAAGCCCTGCAAGAAAGTCTTGACCCATTGAATATTCCTCATCCAATGATTATTTCTGAATCTGGTCGCGCATTAGTTGCCTACTCATCGATGTTGTTATTCAACGTCCTTGAAGTGCGTGATCACAGAGCCGATACGATCCCACTTACAGCACCTGAAGATAGCCACGATTTGATTGTTAATCTCTATGGTGTGCTTGATTACGTCAGCCCAGACAAACTACAAGAATGCTATAACGATGCCTTGTACTACCGTGATGAGTTACGTGAGTTGTTTTATCACGGAACAGCTTCTATCCGTGATCGTGCATTGGCTGAAAACTTATGCTTAGCTATTTTAGAGAAAATTTCTAATCTATTGCCGCAAGCAAGACGCGTATCGCAAGAGTTAGAAGCCTTGCCCGAGTTGTTAGCTGATATTTATTACGGTAATTTCAGTCTAT
>DRHY01000336.1 GCA_011052985.1 Methylophaga thalassica | reverse complement strand
GCATTGTCATTCAAGTGATGGAATGACTGCACCATCAAATAAGAAAAGTAACTACCCAGAAAAAACAGCAGAATGAATAAGCTATACATACTGGCTCTCATGTATCTCAAAATAGTATTGATTTGATGATTACTCATGAGGACCTCGTTAATGTCTTATTTATTCACTATATCAATTACATACATTTATTGATCACAACTGGATGTTAAGCGGCATAACAAAAAATTGCTATGTTAAAAAGTGAAAGAGGCAATGAGAGCTATACCAACCGACATGCCCATCGTTCGGTAAACTATCGTTTTATATAGATAAAAAGAACCCGCTAGATTGCGGGTTCCTATTGGATATTTAGTGAATAACACCACATGCCAATCTAGCGCCACCGCCGCCTAAAGGTTTGGGATTATCAGAGTAATTATCACCGTTCACATGAATCATCAATGCCCGATTATGTAACTCTTTTAATTGAAGTTTTGGTGATAATACCGGTAAGGTGGCATCACCATTCTCATCGACATATAACGCTGGTAGATCACCTTTATGCCCTTTAAAACTCCATGGTTCAGCATGTTGGCCTGTATTGGAAGGATCATAATGACTTCCAGCTGCACCGCCGGGCACTAACTCACCCTCTTTTTTCTTGTCATCACAGGACGCGATCTCATGTACATGAAAACCATGTATGCCTGTTGGCAGGTTTTTTAAATGTGGTGTAAAAACAGTACCGTAAGGATGATGACTGATAGTCACTGTTCCCGCACTTTTGCCTGTTTTCAAGTTAGTCATGTCAACAGTAATATCATCAGCCGCAAAGCTCGCCGACGACAGTAAAATTGATACTAGAAAAGCATATTTGAGTTTCATATCATCTCCTTGTGTGATTGATGGCAACTCACTATTCTGGACTGTCATTATCTAAAGATGTTCCAAGCAGATTACGCTAATAAATCCTTTTCCATTGTTTTGTTACATTTCATTTTTAGCTGCTCTTAAGCTTCACATCATCACTGCTTAAGTGTCGTATAACTAGCAAATGTATGTTTATTACAACGTTAATTTAACAACACCCACAGGATGATTGATGCTCAAATCCCTTGTTCTGTCACAAACAAAAACTAGAAAGCAACATCCAGTGTGGCTGAGAAAGCGTTATTCTGGTGGGAATCGGCAAACTCCCCTGTGTAACCGACATTCAAACTCGTGCTGCCCGTCAGTTGCCCCGTTATACCAAGTGCTAACTGTAAGCGATCTTTATTCAGTTCTGGACCATCAATAGAAAAGTTTGAGCCAGACACGTTTTTTTGTGCATAAGATCTGCAACTTTACATCCTTGATTCACATCACTAATGGAAGTGATAAAAAATAAAACTAATTAGCGACGAGAGCATAAAGAAATCTGACACAAAAAACTATCAGCCAAAAGTATGATTTTTGAAAAAAGTGGAATTTTGAAATATTGGAGAGAATAACTGACAAAAGTCTCTTGTAACCGTGTGAGTTACGTGGCTTCTGCCAGCGATGACGGTAAGATTTATTCAGTTTTTTACTTTCTGTGTTTAGCCACTTTATATCTATTGCCATATAAAGCGATACTGCACCAGCGTCTTTTATGTGTTTTGGTTCGAACTGAAAACCATAATATGCACTCTTCATGTTCACAGACTCTGACTAGAGTGGAGTCAACTTTTGTTAGATGTGCAGCTGTCTCAGTGGCTGGCCCTAAAAGCTGTTTCACTGTGTCTTGCTTATGACATCGCACTTGCTGCCACTGCCCTTCTGCGTTTTTTTCCAGACTAATTCTACTCAACGAGGCTTCCAGAAAGGGCTCTAGTAATTGAAATGCCATTTCCGCTGGAAGTTGACGTTTCGCCACTGTCTCGAGCCAGTAGATAACATCTAAAAAAAAACAGTATGATCCTATCGATTTTGAATTCATACCTTTATGCCACCCCCTGTGATTTTGCGAAAATATGATAGTCATAATATGGACTTTAATGTAATCTGCGAAAGCTGATAATGGATAGTTAATTTAAGGGATTAAAAGTAATGGCAATTTCACATAAAACTGCATTAAAGATTACGGTGGCAGTTGCGTTAACCCTGATGACTCAAATGGCATACGCTCTCAGCACAGCTTGCACTAGTTGGAATATGTCACCCACCACTGATGGCGTATTGTTTTCGGGGTTAGGTTTTTCTCAGTGGGAAGTTTTTACTGTCAGCTTCACGCACACAGGCGGTGTATCACCTAACAATTATACGTACACCTACACTGATAGAGTTGATGGGGCTAATTCACTTCCGGTGAAGAGCGGAAGTACTGTTATTGGAGAAACGGTCACTGTAAGCCTTCAAATTCCGAAGGATACGACAGACGGTAGACTTTTTATTAATGGCACCGGTGGTGTCTATAATTTTGCACTCACTTGCGCGGCGGGGTCCGCCCCCGTAGCGCCAACACCAGAATCGGTATCTTCCGCCAGCACGACTCCAATAGTTATAGCGGCGATTTCTCGGTCTCAGACCAGCCTCATTCAGAAGAATATAAAATCGCGTGTTTCATCGGTAATTAGCGCGGTTAGTGGATCGACTATTAGCGATGTTGCCGGTGCGCAAGTAGATACTAAGGCACTCTCTAATATTGCTAATACTCATAGTGAAAGTGCTGGCTTGAATGATGAATTTAAATTTTCAGATCACGATTCTGACACTATTACTGACAGTGGTGATGCGTTGCGACGTCTTGCCATGATGGGTAGTTTTGATAGCTCGACGGGTAAAGGTTTTGCTGCCTTGGGTCTCGGGCCAACTGACAGAGGAGGCGTGGGTGGCAGATCTGGGGTTGGCGGTCGCAGCGGGCTGTATTCTACGTCACCTTTGACCCTTTGGGGACAGGGTGCTGTTACCTCGATTGATAACGACTATGTCAGTGGTACCACGGATAATCGCTATGATGGTGATGTGTGGGGATACAATATCGGCTTGGATTACCGCTTTACTGAAACGCTAACGGCGGGAGTGACGTTGGGTTATAACGACACCGATCTGACGACGTCCTTTAACGAGGGTAGCTATAAAGAGCAGGGCTGGGTTATCTCCCCTTATGCCATCTATCGGCCGTTGCAGGAGCTGGCCATAGTTGCCGAATTCGGATTTGGGCAAGGTAATATTGATGTTACCCGTGATAACGATGCGGTTAAGGGCAGTACAGATTCTGAATTATGGTATGGCGCTTTGACCTCGTCCTATACGCTCCGTCCGGTTGCAACATTACCCTTATTCCTTACATCCTCAGTGGCTTTAGTGGCAGCACGTAAGACAGTGGAAAGTTACACTGAAAGCGACGGCCGATTTGTAGATCGCTCTTATGCTGATACTCGGCAGATTAATCCGGCCATTGAACTAGCCTATGACTTTGCCCCAACCGGCACTCTAATCGTAACCCCGTTTATTTCAACCGAACTGATTTATGACTTCACCGATGCCATCAACGATGACAAAACTGCCTTTAATATTGGTGGTGGGATGCGTTTATCCGATAGTGCGACGGGACTGAATGCCACAGTTGAAGCTAACTATCTTGCGGGACGTACTGATTACACTCAATACACAATCAGCGGCATGGTTGCCTATGGCTTTGCCATTAGTAATGATGATGGCGATCATCTGGGTTTTGTTAACCCCTTCTTTGGCAGTCAGTTGGATGAATATGGTATGTATCACTTGCGTGGTGGATTTGGATATACCGTGGGTGAATTGAAGGGTGAGCTGGCCATGTCACATATGATGTCTCAGGCAGCTAACTACAGGACTAGCAGCAGTGAGGCTGATAACTATAATGATAACTACAGAGGGAGTAGCAGCATCTTACTTAGTCTCTCTATGCCTTTATAAATCCTAGAGTGATTTTTATTTTCAATGGAACCTGCCCTCTTTGATATCAAAAGAGCAATATGCCCAAGTTCTAAGAAATATTTCATAATGTTTAATATTCACAGCAAGGGGGAAATGAACAATGGTGCTAACTTCAATCACTCTACCCCTTTAATTTTCATCATTGATTATCTGGGGTAAACACGATCCTTTCTTTATCCCACCCGGTGCAGAAGCGTTTAAACGAGATAATCCTAATACTGTGGTAGAGCTACTCGATACCGGTCACTTCGCATTGGAAACCCATGTTGGCTATATTGCTCAACGTATTCGTGAAGTTATTGGTGACGAATAGTACTGATATAGAAAAGCCGCTAGTATTTTCTAGCGGCTTTTAGCTAAAACAATTTAGATGATAGTTGAGGACAAACTTTTATAAACAATCTCGATAATCGCATCTTGAGCAATCATTGCTTGATGACTATAAAATTAATCTAATGGCCAAAAAAATCAAATACTCTGACACCCGTTGATTCTGAATTTAAACACCCCGCACAACTGCATCCTGTAAAGCACTGTTTGAATTTCAAACAGACGGCTTAAGAAATGAAATGCTGCAAACAATGACACGTTTTTTTCATCGTCATTTTCTCTTTTTTAATGCCGTGGTAAATCAGAAGACTGAAACGCTTAATCCACCTAACAACCAAACAATCGCCACTAGTGCTAAAACAGATAGAACTTTATCCGTTAGTGACTTACCTTCATGATGGTGATGGGCATGCTGATGGTCTTGAGAGTTATGCTTGGCTCTGCGCCATAGCCAGAACAACCCAAAATTGGCTGCCAGCATAATAATATTCAAGACT
>DRHY01000335.1 GCA_011052985.1 Methylophaga thalassica | reverse complement strand
TTAGTTGGTCATAACATCCATAAGTCATCCAATGATTTAAAGTTCCAGTCAGCTCGCTCTTCTGGTCCTTCTATGCTGTCTTTACAGCTGTGAGCTGCAAGGTCAATGACTTTGAGGGGGACAGGGGCTTTAGATTTAAGTGAGAAAAAGATTTTTACTTTTGGCTTTAGAAGTAAGTCAGGTGTCGGTTCAGTGACGACGGCCAGATGTTGTGAGGTCAAACGCACTAAGGAGCCGACAGGGTAGATGCCGATCGATTTAACAAAGGCATTGAATATGTGTTTATCAAAGTGGCCTTCCCAGCTAGCCATCAAGCGAATTGTATTGGCAGGCTCCCATGGTTTTTTATAAGCACGCTCTGAGGTGACTGCATCATATACATCACAAATAGCGGCCATTCGTGAGAGTAAAGAGATGTCTTCCCCTTTAAGTTGATTGGGGTAGCCAAAGCCATTCATTTTTTCATGATGGTGAAGTGCGATATCAATGACAGCAGCTTCGGCATCACTCTCTTTTAGCATGTCCGCCCCTGCTTTAGGGTGGGCTTTCATAATGTCGTATTCAGCGTCAGTCAGTTTCCCTGGTTTATTGAGAATATCGATAGGCATTAATGCCTTACCTAAGTCATGCATCATGCCGCCAATGCCGGCCAGCCTTATCATGTCATCATCTAGCTCTAATTGACGGGCTAAAGAAATCATTAATGCACAGACAGCAATTGAATGCATATACGTGTAATCATCGTGGGTTTTTAATCTAGCAACACTGAGTATGGCAGCAGAGTTATTTTGCACAAGAGCATCGATTTGCTGAACAAGCGGTAGTGTACTTTCTGGGTCGATTGCTTTCCCTAGTCTGACATCTTGGAACATCGCCATGACTTGTTTTTTGCCGCTGTGGCAAATTTTACGAGCAAGCTCGATATCTGCATCCATTGAGCGGGGTTCTTGTTTCTTTTTAACTTGTTGCTTGTCTGAGGATGCGGTGGCTTCGGCTGATATCTGCTGTTCGGTTTTTGCGAGCAATGGCTGGTCTTCGTCTAGACCAATTTCACTTTTTGACTCATCAATCCATACATCACGAATGCCTGCCTGAAGAATACGTTTAATATCATCTGGATTGGTGACTAAAAAACTGCTGCGAAGAAAGGGATGTTGTATCCAAGAGCCTCCTAATTTTTCTATATACATTCCCACGCGGAGCTGTTTAGTTTGAATTTGTTTGATCACTTCTCTCTCACTAACCTAGTTATTTTTGCGCATTAACAATATTCTTGCGCACTATTTATTTTTATATACTACACCAAATAAGTAGAATTTTAATGTGCTCTTTTTCTCCAAAATAGCAATAGAAACTTAGCATATGATTAAACCCTTTTATTGAAAAAAACCTTTAGGTTTAACCTGCAATAAATTGCAGAGCAAATATCCATTGTTTATTAGTCTAGAAGGCTTTTTTTCTAGCTTACAAAATCCTATGTTATTCTGCTGCCCAATCTCTATAAAATGTCCCCTGAGGAATTGACGTGACCCAATCCACTATCTTGAATGCTGGTAAGAATTGCTGGCAAAAAAAGCATGCAAAACGTGTTGCTCTTCTTATAGATGGTGAGAACTATTATCCAGCACTGCATGCAGCCATTCAAAAAGCTCAAGACTCTGTGTTCATACTGGGATGGGACTTAGACACACGAATTCGCTTATTGCGTGATGACAGTGATACCAGTGGCTTGCCAGCAGAGCTTGGCGCCTTTGTATCTGAGGTGCTCAAGAAAAATACCCAGCTTAATGTGTATATTCTTAATTGGGACTGGGCCATGGTCTACACCTTAGAGCGTGAATGGCTGCCATTACAAAAAACAGAGTGGAAACATCAGTCACGCTTAAATTTCCAATTGGATGGTGAGTGTCCGACTGGGGCATCGCAGCATCAGAAAGTCATTGTTATTGATGATGATATTGCTTTTTCTGGCGGCTTTGATTTAGGTAAAAGTCGTTGGGATAGCTCAGATCACAAAGCAGATGATTCGCGGCGTATTGATCCTGATAATAATACGTATCCGCCTTTCCATGATGTGCAAATGATGGTGCAAGGGGAGGCGGCAAAAGCATTAGGTAATCTGGCCCGCGAGCGCTGGCACAGAGCGACGGGTCAGCATCTTCCCAACCCGGTGGAAAATTTAGAAACCAATGCTTGGCCGGAGTATATCGAAGCGTGGTTTGAAGATATTGATGTTGCCATTTCCCGGACACTGCCTGAGTACAAAGATTACAAAGAGGTGCGTGAAGTAGAAGCACTTTACATCGATACAATTAATAAAGCGGAAAAACTCATTTATCTTGAAAATCAGTATTTTACTTCATGGAAGATTGCTGATCTTTTAGTTAACCGTTTAGCCGAAGAAAATGGGCCTGAGGTCGTGCTTGTACTGCCATTGATGACTGGCGGCTGGCTGGAACAAGCAACCATGGATGTGCTTCGTTTCAGAGTGGTCTGCAAGTTACAAGCTGCAGATAAATATGGTCGTCTTCGGGTTTGTTATCCCCATCGAGATGAGCTGGGTGATAGTTACATCAGCGTACACGCTAAACTCACCGTTATTGATGACAGATTATTACGTGTTGGTTCGGCTAATCTTAGTAATCGATCAATGGGGTTTGATAGTGAGTGTGATCTATCTATAGAAGCGACTAATGAGGATGAGAAAAAGACCGTTAGACGCTTTCGTGAGCGACTGTTATCAGAGCATATGGGGATGAGTGAAGAGGCGATTCATGATGCCTTATCAGCTGACAATTCTTTGACTAAGCTCATCGATCAACGTATGGATGAGCCTCATACTTTACGTCACCTTGACTGTCAGGTCTCTGAGTACGCCAATGATATTTTGCCAAGCTCTGCGATTGTAGATCCTGAAAAGCCCATAGCGGCGGATCAGTTGAGTGAAATGTTTATTTCAGATGAAGAACAGCCATCGGCGAGAAAGCAATGGTGGAAAATAATTGGTGCATTAGCAGTGGTGTTAGTGATGACGGCCATATGGCGCTGGACCCCCTTAAGTGAGTGGCTCAATGTGGATATGCTCCAGCATGCGGCTGAACAGGTTAAGTCCTATCCATTTACACCGCTGATTGTGCTAGTAGTGTTTAGTATTGCCGGCTTGTTGGCTTTTCCTGTGACATTATTGATTGTGACAACGGCTCTCACTTTTGGTCCGCTATGGGGCAGTTTGTATTCGATCATTGGTTCTTTACTGAGTTCGATTATGGGTTATGCTGTCGGCCACTATATGGGAAAGAGCACCATTGAAAAGTTGTCTGGTTCGTCATTAAGTAAGCTGAGTCAGCGGATAGCTGAACATGGGATTTTAACGGTCATTACCGTGAGAATCGTTCCTGTTGCCCCCTTTGCCGTGATTAATTTAGTGGCTGGTGGATCGCATATCAAAACACGTGATTTTATTCTGGGAACATTTATTGGTATGTTACCTGGCATATTGGCCATTACAGTTTTTGCCGACTCATTGATGCAGACAGTACGCAACCCAAATCCAACACAAATTGGTATTTTTGTTATCGTAATCGTTGTGGTTATTGCAGTCATGTTTGGTTTGAAGAGATTGATAAACCGTAAAACAAAAGCCTAAACATCAGCATGGAACTGAAACTAGCCACCTATAATATTCATGCGTGTATTGGTAATGATGGACATTTTGATCCCTTTCGTATTGCCCAAGTCATTAATGAATTAGATGCTGATATTATCGCACTGCAAGAAGTTGAGCATCATTTAGTTAATGATATTGATTTACTAGATTTTTTGGCAGAACAAACTGGCATGATTGGCATTGCTGGCCCGACGATGTTTCGAGAAAGTCGACACTACGGCAATGCTGTCTTAACACGACACCCTGTCACATCACATGAACTTCTTGACCTCAGTTTAGACTCACGAGAACCACGAGGAGCAATAAAGCTCAGACTTACAATGGGGGAGTATCAACTCTTAGTGTTGACCACACATTTTGGGCTCAAACCGAAAGAACGTCATTATCAGGTTGATCAGCTACTCAACTGTATTTCCGAACTAGAGTCGGAATTAGATACCACGGTGTTGATGGGGGATTTAAATGAGTGGTTTTTGTGGGGAAAAACATTACGTCGCTTAAATGCTTACTTTGATACGACACCATCTCGTAAAACATTCCCTAGTCGGTTCCCCTTATTTAAGTTAGATAGAATTTGGGTGCACCCACGACAGCATCTTCTAACCTTGGATATTCATAACTCATTTCTGGCTAAAAAAGCTTCCGATCACTTACCTCTTGTTGCCACTATTTTCTTCTAGTGATTTGTAGTAAGCCCATAAAATTGTTAGGGTCATAGGTTGGCTCCTTAGCTACTCCCCTTTGTTTTTCACGCTATGTGAAAAGCTGTCATCGCTATAGAATAAAATTAATTTGGATATTTTCTATGATAAGACTAAGCGCTCTCTTGTGTGCAAGAGGCTTGTTCTTAAACAAGTTTTTTGTCATGTTAATTTGTGTTTTTCCATCTTCCATTCTCATTGCCGACGATGATAATACGGCGATAAAAGCGCTTGAACAGCGTGTCCAAGCGTTGCAGAAAGAACTTGATAATACTCGCGCTGCTTTAAGCAAAGCTGAGCAGGATAAGAAAACGTCTGAAGAAAAGTTGAGAGCGATATCGACTGCTTCAGAACCAATGAAGCAGGATGACAAAATTCGCTTTGGAAACCTAAAGGTAGGAGGGGCGATTAGAGCTAATTATGCCATTGGTGATTATCCTGAAACAGGCGGTGCATCGCGTGGCTTTGATGATGGTGGCAATTTCGCTTTAGACACCTTTCGTCTCAATCTTGATTATAAAAATGGTCCATATTTGGGCAAGTTAGAGTATCGCTGGTATAACGGATACAACTTTCTTCATACTGGCTGGTTAGGGTATCAACTGGATGATAATCAACAAATTCAATTAGGGGTTAACCGCGTACCTTTTGGGCCTGGCGCTTATGGTATTTCCCAAAGTTGGTTCTTTGATCAACATTATTACTTGGGACTATCAGATGATATGGACCTAGGGATTAAATACAGCCAGAAAATTGGGCGATGGAACTGGGATATTGCCTATTACGCGGCTGATGAGGGCACTTATACCGGTTCATCTAAAGACAGTGCACGTTATTCCTACGAT
>DRHY01000334.1 GCA_011052985.1 Methylophaga thalassica | reverse complement strand
GGGTGCTACCAGTGGTTGGCAGATTGGGTTTGCCTCGCTTTATCGTCGACTGGTGCCTAACTTATTTCAGCTTTTAGTGTTCACCCTTATCATCATGTTGGGTCTGATTTTGGTGGGTGTGAAGTCGAGTCTTATCGCTGACTGGCAGCAACAATTGCCCGCCGATGCCCCGAATCATTACTTATTTAATGTGCAAGCAGATCAGATTGATCCGATTGATGCCGTTACAGATAAGCTTGATGTCAGACGATCTGATTGGTATCCGATGATTAGAGGACGAGTCACCTCAGTCAATGGCACGTCCGTCCAAACACTGTATCCGGAAGATAAAGGCGAACCCGAACTATATGAGCGAGAGCTTAACCTGACGTGGTCAGATACTATCGGTAAAGGGAGTGAACTTGTGTCTGGTGACTTTGGGGCAGAGGGACTTTCCATTGAAGAACGGGTCATGCATGAAGCGAAGCTGAGCATTGGAGACAAGCTGACGATTGATATTGGCGGTAATGTCGTGACACTGCCTATTACCTCGGTGCGAAAAGTCGATTGGGGCTCAATGCAACCTAACTTTTATTTGATTTTGCCAAAAGCCGCATTAACTGGTTACCCAGCCAACTTCGTCAGTAGCGTCTTTATCAGCAACGATAAAGCGCAACCTTTTTACAAAGCCATGTCTGAGTTTCCTACGGTATCGCTCCTCAATGTGGGTGACTTGCTAACACAAATCCAGACGGTGATTGGGCAATTGTCTCAAGCGATTCAGCTCGTGTTGTTCTGTATTTTGAGTGCGGGTGGTTTGGTCTTACTAGCCAGTGTTCGCTCCACACTAGAAGAACGCTTAGAAGAGGGCGCATTACTACGGGTATTGGGGGCAAGAAAAGCCTTGGTTCAACAAGCCTTGTTTGTTGAGTTCGGTGCGCTTGGTTTGTTTTCTGGTGTGATTGCCGCGGCGGGAGCAGAAGCGTGCCTGTATGGCTTGCAAACGTTTTTATTCCAAGCCCAAGCCAGTTGGCATCCCTTGTTATGGGGACTAGGACCGTTGATTGGCGTGACGATCATTTCTGCCATCGGACTGTTTGCCAGCCGGAAAGTGTTGAGTGTGCCGCCGATGCATTTATTACGTGATGTGTAGTTTTGTTCGCTGCATGACGTGATTTAGATTCCGCAAAGTCAGTTTAACTAGCTTCTATGTATGTTGAAGAAAAGAATAGGAATGAGTTGATGTCAATTACAGATAAATCGGATGCTGAAATTATCGATATTGCCCAACCGATGATTGACGACGTCGTTAATGCGTCAAATCAACGAGATTGGGAGGCGTTTTCTCAATATCAAACGGAAGAAGAGGTCAATGATCCTGACAATAAGAAGAATGTTGAAACCTTGTGGAAAGAACACAAACTGTTTACCTCTTTGAGCCTTGATACAGAGATACTTGCCGTATTACGTAACGATGATGTTGCACAAGTTATCTGGAAACAATCAATACAGAAGTATCAGGTGACTATCTGGGGCGTTACTTCATAAAAGAGATAAACCAAGATCTTAAAGAAGTTGGTTTTCTCATCCATTAACAATTCAACGAATAGAATCTTTGTAAGCCCAGTTAGAAAGCAGAATGATGTAACTCCTTCTTCAAAATCGGTCAGAGTGTGAGCAAAGATAAACCATATTCCATCAGGTAAATATTTGTTAATAATCACCCTGTAAACTTATCAGCAGGTTTAGAATATTGATACTCAGCAAGTGATTACTGAATAAACAAAAACACCGCATTAGTGAGCTAAGCAGTGCATTTTCTAGACGCAATTTAACGAATGGAGCAGTATTAATGCGCAGTGAGCAAGCAAAGGCCGTCATCCCACACCAACTATTAATCTTTAACTTATTGGTGTTTAACATCATGCTACCTATTGCAGCCCTACTTAACAGTATGGAACGGGTGTTGCTGCCGATAGCAATCACCTGTTCCCTGAGCATCATTTTCTTTATTTGGTATCGTGCGAAATTTACACATCAAACGTTATTAATTAACGCGCACTGGAATATCGTGTGGAAACGTTGCCGGATTGTGTTGATTGCTTACTCGATTTCACTATCAATTGAGTTGCTGAGTACGTTGATGACGTCATTTCAGACGGACCCTCAATTGCGTTCCATTATGATGATTGCGTTTACCCGAATTGCGATTGTGCCAACCTTGTTGATCGTGACCCCCTTACTCATCTCATCGACCATTGCGATGACAAAAATACGTAAAGGGAAATTAAAGACAGGGCTGTAGTTAATTGTTCTTTGGCTGGCTAATTATTTGTGCTGTTCGTGAAAACCGTAAGATAGAGCCTTTGTATTTATCCACCAAGTAATCTGTATGTGCTGGTTTGATATAACTACTGATGAAATCAAATCCGCTCATTAAGCGATCTAGCTTATTTTTTCGACCACGATCGGGATCAACAATAATCACATCACATTGTGGCTTGGCATGATTCTGGATGAAGTTGGCAAGTAAGGCGACATGTTCATCTTCGTATAAAAGGTCACTGCCGATAATCAAATCAAATTGGCCCAATTGACTGATGTCATTGGCCCAATCTACTCGTTCAAATGCGATGGCCTTACCGTTATTCAGATTGGTATTTCGGTCTAAAAAGAAATTTACTTCAGGGTGATAGTCGGTGGCCGTAATATCAGCCAGACGTTCATTTAACAATAGACTAGATAAGGCCATACCACAGCCAATTTCTAATATGCGTTTTTCGGCAATATCATAGTCGAGCATATGATTGGCTAGCACAACGCTTGACGGCCAAATGACGCCAAATAGTGGCCAACTTGCCGAGGATATGCCGATATCATCAGCTTCACCTTGGGGATCACTAAACTGCTGTTTATCACGCAGAGTGCATAGATGAATATCAATATTACCGACTTCGATGGTCTGATAACGAACGCGAATGGGGGGGAGCTTCATCATTTATCCTAGTTAAGCAACGCAGCTAAGCCAGTTAAAGGGGATAAATGACGAAACGAGATCAAATCAGAATATAGTAATTAACGTATTGTGCAATCTATTTTTGTTTTTAATTCAATGACCTATTTGTCTGTTGATGCGATATTAAACGTCAGTTGATTAAGATTAGTTCAATCACTAATTAGAGAAAAGCGTTATGAAAGCT
Source organism: Methylophaga thalassica (assembly GCA_011052985.1). Lineage (GTDB taxonomy): Bacteria > Pseudomonadota > Gammaproteobacteria > Nitrosococcales > Methylophagaceae > Methylophaga > Methylophaga aminisulfidivorans_A. The sequence continues at coordinate 1,737 of DRHY01000334.1, read as the reverse complement.
GATCTAACTCGATGAATATTACTTAAACGCAGTTTCAATTCTCTTAATGGTTACCTAAGTCGTTTAAATACAGTTATTTTAACTGCTGATGTAAAGTCCGAAATAAAGCACATATAATCTATTTTGTTATACAGAGTGCTTTATATGGGATATTAAGTTATTGGAGTTTAATGTTTTTTAATGTGCTATATTTAGAATAATAAAAGCATTTTTGTTTTTAATATCCATAATAAAGGACATTATAGTGATTTCTAATGAATCTGTAGCTACACTCACTGAAGAACTAGGCGAGCGTTTAAAACAGGCTCGATTGAATCAGGACCTTACACAAGCTGAACTCGCTAAACGGGTTGGTGTAACACGGAAGATGGTGCTTAACGCCGAAAAGGGTAAGGTTCAGTTAGAGGTATTTGTTGGCATTATGGTCGCATTGAATTTAACGGAACAACTGGAACTATTTTTACCGAAGCAGACGATCTCACCGGTTGAGCTGGCTAAGCTACGGGGCAAGCAACGCCAGCGCGCTTCTGGACAACATAATGCTAATGATGAGGTACCAGCAGAATGGTAATCGAGGTTATCAGTGTGCATCATCAGGAGCATACGGTTGGTGCTGTTAGTTTTGATACAGAAAATGGCTTGGGTGCATTTGAATATGAACCGGGCTTTATCAAAACAGGCATTGAATTATCTCCATTAAAAATGCCATTAGGCAAACGTATTTATCGTTTTCCAGAATTAGACTTTGCCACCTTTAAAGGCTTGCCCGGACTGATTGCTGATTCCTTGCCTGACGATTTTGGCAACAGTGTATTGAATGCTTGGGTGGCATCACAAGGTAAATCACCTGATGATATTAATCCGCTACAACGGCTTCAATACACTGGAAAACGAGGGATGGGATCATTGGAGTATGCCCCCGCGACTCGACTCAAAAGCCTCAATGCATCAAAACAGGTGGAGGTGGCATCACTTGTTGCCATGGCACAGGATATTTTGGATTCACGAGGCGACTTTTCACTGACCTTGGATAAAGACGGCTCGGATGATCGTGAGGCGATGCTCGCTTTATTATCTGTTGGTATGAGTGCAGGAGGGGCCAGACCTAAAGCCGTTTTGGCTTTTAATGAAGATTTTACGCAAGTTCGTTCTGGTCAGACCAATGTGCCAGAAAACTTTAGCCATTACATGATGAAATTTGATGGTGTGAGTGAGCACAACACAAATCAAGAAACCTTTGGTGATCCGATGGGTTTCGGTGCTATGGAGTATGTCTACGCCTTAATGGCAAAAGAGTGTGGTATCACGATGATGCCTTCACGCTTATTGATAGAAGGTAATCGACGTCATTTTATTACCAAGCGGTTTGATCGAATTGGCAATGAAAAAGTCCATGTGCAAACCTTAAATGGTTTGGCACATATTGATTATAAAAAGCCAGGATCCTTCTCCTACGCAGAGTTGTTTGGTATCGCTCGACAATTGAAACTTGAAGCACCTGATGCAGAGCAGTTATTGCGAAGGATGATATTTAATATTGTTGCTCGTAATCACGATGATCACGCTAAAAACGTCTCATTTTTATTACGTGACAAAAGCTGGGCATTGGCACCAGCTTATGATTTAGCCTATAGCTACAAACCGGGTAGTAAATGGGTGAATAGTCACTGGATGAGTTTGAATGGTAAACGAGACAACTTTAGTCGAGAGGATTTTTATTCGTTGGAACGCGTCAGT
>DRHY01000333.1 GCA_011052985.1 Methylophaga thalassica | reverse complement strand
TAGCACCGGTATATTCCGTCAAAATCGGCGAGGCATAACTATACACAGAAAACATACCACCAAAGCCAATGGCACCAATCGCTAGAGTCAGCCACATATTGAGGTTTTTGAAACCAGCAAGCTCGGTGCGAAAACTAGCCGATGCTAGCGGTGGAATACGCGGCACAAAAAAGCTGATAGCTAAAATGGTGGCGAGTGCAATCATCGCAGAAAACTCAAAGCCGCTCCGCCATCCAAAAGACTGACCCAGCCATGTGGCGAATGGCACGCCAATCACATTAGCGATAGTTAAGCCCATCATGACTTGAGCTATCGCTGTAGCACGGCGATGTTGTCCTGCTAAATCTGCAGCTACTAATGAGGCAATACCAAAGTAGGCACCATGAGGTAAACCAGCAATAAAACGACTAAGCAGCATGGTTTCCGGACTGTTAGCCAATACCGTCAGCGCATTTGCCAAGCCGTAAAACAACATCAATCCTAATAATAAGGTTTTACGCGGTAACTTGGCTCCTAGAATAGCCAGTGCTGGCGCCCCTACTGTTACCCCCAATGCATAAGCTGTAATGAAATGCCCAGCTGATGGAATAGAGACATTTAAATCCGCCGCTATTTCTTGAATAAGGCCCATGGCGACAAACTCTGTGGTGCCGATACAAAAACCACCAATAGCTAAAGCGAAAATCACCCATGGTAGGGAATAATTAGGTAGTTGTGATCGGACATTGCTTGAGGTCATATTGAGAGTTCAGGAGTGACTAAAAAAAGCGAAACTTAGCACAATATGCATTAACCCAATATTAATGTTAAATTTTGTGCTGCATCAAAAAAGAGAACACAGCAAGGTTACGCTTACCTAACGCGTTTAAAGTGACTTATTTTATCGATGCGTCGTAATAAGGTTTTTGTGCATTAATGGTGCGTTTTTACTTTTTTTATATTGTTCAGTCGAGCGCAAAACGTTTAAATTAATTGTTTTTAAACAAGTAACCTATACTTGTTGTATTTCAACAACACCCCCAGAAAATTTTGTATTTCGTTTCTTAATGGTTAATAACACACGTCAGAATGGTTGCTTTTAACCATCTGTCGATTTGGTTCAAACAATTCATTCAACGTCATTACAGCCTCATTATATTTCTAGCCTTTCTCTGACTGGTTATTAATAACCAGATCCTCACATGACTTAGCTAAATTTTCTTACAACATACATTAAGACATCATCGATTTTTAAGGAGTAACTCCTATAACGATCGGGAATCTTCGTGCTTATAGTCCCGTTTTTACAAGCGGAGAGAGAAATGCAATTAAAAACAAAATTAAGCAGTAGCGCGATGTTCTCGTCATTATTAATGGCATCGTTCGGTGCGCATGCTGAAGAAGAAAGAGACACACTTGAAGTCAAGAAGATGACGGTTACCGGCATACTTCCGGATCGACTCGATGCTGTGCCGGGATCATTTAGTATTATTGATGAAGATTACTTAGAGGAACGTCGACCTATTTCTAATATCGAAAGGATGCGTACCGTCCCAGGCTTACATGTTGTCCCAGACGGCAGTATGGGCTTCGATACCAACATTGGGATACGTGGTCAAAACCCTCGACGTAGTGCTAAAGCCATGATCATGGAAGATGGTATTCATCTACAACTGGCGCCTTATGCAGATCCCGTTGTTCATTACACTCCTCCATCGAGTGCATTGAGCAGAATTGAAATCGTCAAAGGTGCCGGACAAATTTTATATGGGCCACAAACACTAGGTGGCGCTGTTAACTTTGTCACTAAACCCGTTCCACGCAGTGGCGAAGTCGAAGGTAGCCTAACCTCAGCCTTTGGCAATCAAAACTATCGTTTACTTGATGGCACGGTTGGCTATGGTAATGATCTGGGTGGCTTCTCCTTTGGTTTTACACAAAATAAAGGCGATGGTGTCTACGATAACAGCGAGTTTGACGTTAAGGATTATCGCTTTAAGGGTGAACTCGATATCACCGAGCGCCAAACACTTGGCTTGAAACTAGTCCACACCCGAGATCGCCGCAATTCAACAGAAGCTTACCTAACCCCGTTTGAATATGATCGCGATCCTTACTCTCACCCGTCTATTCAAAATGATGATTGGGAACAAGATCGTGATGTCGTGCAGTTACAACATACCTTCCGTGTAAACGATAATTTCAAACTGACATCACAAGCTTATTACACCGACACTTTCCGTAATGGCCTGCGTAGTACGGAAGAAAATGAGGGTGATCTTGATACTAATGGCAATATTGTTTCATTATTCAGGAACTGCCCTGGCCAGGGTGGAGAAGGTGTCTCGGCCACTGACGTTGATGCTAGCTTATGTGGCGGTCGTCACGCTCCAAGACAATATTACACGCGAGGCATTGAGACGCGTGGTGACCTATCGTATGGTTTATTTGGTCTTGAGCATGAGACTATTTTTGGTGTGCGTTACCACGAAGAAAATGTTCACCGCCAAGAAATACTGGCCCAAAGCGTTGCGGAACGTGAAAACTATAAATTAGCCTTGGCCAATAATCCTGATGATGTTGAAGAAGCCAAAATAAAAAC
>DRHY01000332.1 GCA_011052985.1 Methylophaga thalassica | reverse complement strand
AATCAAGGTTTTTAGCAATTTGAATCACAGCGACTTTATCAGCTTCTCTAACACTAATGAACGCTTTTCCGCCTGTCGGCAATACGACAGATGCCGCTAGCTGGGCTTTCGCAAAGGCTTCACCAAATGTTCGACCAACGCCCATGACCTCACCCGTAGACTTCATCTCAGGACCGAGAATCGGATCAACACCTTGGAATTTAATAAATGGGAAGACCGCCTCTTTGACCGAGTAGTAACTTGGGATTACTTCTTTAGTGATATTTTGCTCTTCCAAACTCTGTCCAGCCATGGCTCTTGCTGCTACTTTTGCCAATGGGACACCAATAGATTTTGACACGTAAGGTACTGTTCTGGATGCTCTAGGGTTCACCTCTAAGATGTAGATAAGTTCGCCCTTAATGGCAAACTGCGTATTCATTAGACCTTTCACTTCTAATTCAAGCGCCATCTGACGTACTTGTTCACGTAGTTGGTCTTGAATCGCTTGGCTCAAACTGTATGGAGGTAAAGCACATGCAGAGTCACCAGAGTGAACACCAGCTTGTTCAATATGCTCCATAATGCCGCCGATCAACACCTCTTTTCCATCACAAATAGCATCTACATCAACTTCAATCGCATCATCGAGGAATCTGTCCAGCAGCACAGGTGACTCATTGGACACTTTTACTGCATTGAGCATGTAACGCTGAAGCTCATCCTCGTTATAAACGATTTCCATCGCCCGCCCGCCTAACACGTACGATGGACGAACTACTAACGGATAACCAATCTCAGCCGCCAAAGAAACCGCTGTATCAGCTGAGTGTGCGAGACGGTTAGGTGGTTGTAACAAATTCAGTTTTTCAACCATTTGTTGGAAACGCTCACGGTCTTCTGCATGGTCAATAGCATCAGGTGATGTACCAATGATCGGAACACCTGCTGCTTCTAGAGCGCGAGCTAATTTTAAAGGCGTCTGGCCACCAAATTGAACAATAACGCCTTTTGGTTTTTCTAACTCAACAATCTCTAGAACATCTTCTAATGTTAGTGACTCAAAATAGAGACGATCAGATGTGTCGTAATCGGTCGAAACCGTTTCAGGGTTACAGTTAACCATGATTGTTTCATAGCCATCTTCTCGCAAAGCTAATGCAGCATGGACACAGCAATAGTCAAACTCAATACCTTGACCAATACGATTTGGACCACCACCTAAAATCATGATTTTATCGCGATCCGTTGGTGCTGCCTCGCATTCCATATCATAGGTTGAATACATATACGCTGTGCTAGAAGCAAACTCTGCTGCGCAGGTATCTACGCGTTTATATACAGGTCTAATCTGCATGCTCTGGCGATATTCACGCACTTGTTTTTCTGTTTTTTGTAACAGCTTGGCGAGGCGCGAGTCTGAAAAACCTTTGCGTTTAAGTGCAAACATTTCTGTTTGCTCAATATCACTCATAGAACGTTCTTTAAGACCATTTTCTAAGGTCACAAGCTCTTCAATTTGTAATAAGAACCAAGGATCAATATGTGTCAGTCGTTGTACTTCTTCAAAATTAAAGCCAAAACGTAGGGCATCAGCTACATACCAAAGGCGATCCGAACCTGGCAGACTTAATTCACGACGCAGTGTTTCAGCGGCATTTTCTTCCGTTAAGTCCATGACTTCTGTTAAACCATCACGATCGATTTCAAGACCACGAAGTGCTTTCTGTAATGATTCTTGGAAGTTTCGACCAATGGCCATCACTTCACCAACAGATTTCATTTGCGTGCTCAGGCGATTGTCAGCTTGAGGGAATTTTTCGAAAGTGAATCGTGGCACTTTAGTAACGACGTAATCAATCGTAGGTTCAAATGATGCTGGTGTCGCATTACCAGTGATTTCATTCTGTAACTCATCAAGGGTATAACCAACAGCCAATTTAGCCGCAACTTTTGCAATCGGAAAGCCGGTTGCTTTGGATGCTAACGCAGATGAACGTGATACCCGCGGATTCATTTCTATAATGATCAGGCGACCTGTTTCAGGGTTGACCGCAAACTGAACATTAGATCCCCCAGTATCAACACCAATTTCTCGCAGTACAGCAAGAGAGGCGTTACGCATGATTTGGTATTCTTTATCCGTTAGCGTTTGCGCAGGGGCGACGGTAATCGAATCACCAGTGTGAACACCCATTGGATCAAGGTTTTCAATTGAACAGATTATGATGGCGTTATCTTTACGGTCACGCACCACTTCCATTTCATATTCTTTCCAGCCGATTATTGATTCTTCAATCAATAATTCAGAGGTTGGGCTCAGATATAAACCACGTTGGCATATTTCAATGAAGTCTTGTTTGTTGTATGCAATGCCACCACCACTGCCGCCCATGGTAAATGAAGGACGAATAATAACGGGGAAACCAAACTGTTCTTGAACCTGAAGTGCTTCATCAAGTGTATGAGCAATGTCAGACAGAGGCATGTCCAGGCCAATCTTACGCATCGCCGCACGAAACAAATCGCGATCTTCTGCTTTATTGATAGCTTCACTATCAGCACCAATCATCTCGACACCAAATTCTTCTAACACACCGTGTTTTTCGAGATCGAGTGCACAGTTAAGCGCAGTTTGCCCACCCATCGTTGGCAAGATTGCGTCTGGACGTTCAACTTCAATGACTTTTCTAACTGCTTGCCATGTGACAGGTTCGATATAGGTGGCGTCAGCCATATCAGGATCTGTCATGATCGTTGCAGGGTTAGAGTTCACCAAAATGACGCGGTAGCCTTCTTCTCGAAGTGCCTTACATGCTTGAGCACCGGAATAATCAAATTCACAGGCCTGTCCGATGACGATTGGACCGGCACCAAGAATTAAAATACTTTGAATATCAGTACGTTTACCCATCGTGTGTTATTTACCCGTCGCTTGTTCAAGTAGATCGATAAAATGATCAAAAAGTGGAGCTGCGTCTTGCGGACCCGGACTTGCTTCTGGATGTCCTTGAAAGCTAAATGCAGGTTTGCTTGTATGATGAATGCCTTGCAAAGTGCCATCAAACAAAGAGCGATGCGTTGTTTCCAATGTATCAGGCAATGTCGCTTCATCAACAGCAAAACTATGATTCTGACTGGTAATCATGACTAAACCCGCCAGTAACTCTTGCACCGGATGATTAGCACCATGATGACCGAATTTCATTTTCACTGTTTTGGCACCACAAGCTAAACCAAGTAGTTGATGGCCTAAGCAGATACCAAATGTTGGAATATTTTTCTCAAGGAGTGTTTGAATGGCCTTGATGGCGTAGTCACATGGTTCAGGATCACCGGGACCATTCGATAAAAACACACCATCAGGGTTCATCGCTAAGACATCTTCAACAGGTGTTTCAGCTGGTACAACAGTCAGTTTGCAACCACGCTCCACCAGCATACGAAGAATATTCTTTTTAGCACCATAGTCATAAGCCACAACATGGTACTTTGGCTCAACGGCTTTAGTTTGGCCATCAATATGCCAGCAAGCCTCATCCCAGTTATAGGTTTCTTTGGTAGAAACCTGCTTTGCTAAATCTAAACCTTTCAAGCCCTGAAATGCTTTTGCTGCTGCGATTGCCGCCTCGATATCAATATCATCACCAGCAACGATACAGCCTTTCATCGCTCCTTTTTCACGAATAAGTCGTGTTAAGGATCGAGTATCTATACCTGCTAAACCAACAACATTGTGACGTTCTAGATAGGCATCCAAAGCCTCTTCACTTCGCCAGCTACTCACCACGGGTGATAATTCTCTGATAATCAGGCCACTGGCATAAATATTGTCAGACTCTTCATCTTCAACATTAACACCGGTATTACCAATGTGAGGATAGGTTAACGTCACTATCTGTCTGCAGTAAGAAGGGTCCGTCAGGATTTCCTGATAGCCAGTCATAGACGTATTAAAAACCACTTCACCGACTGATTGGCCAATGGCTCCAATCGATTCGCCGTGATAAACCGTGCCGTCTTCAAGAGCAAGTAATGCACTCGTTCGCAAGGGAGACCTCCACCAGATAAAAATAATGGGGCTAACATTACGTTCTCCCCAGACAAAATCCTTGCAATTTTATCGCAAAACAGCAGATCGCGTCCATGCTAAAACGCACTCAAATGAGGACTTTATTCTCAAACGGCGGTTTTACTACGAAGCGGCTCAGCGTCTACAACAAGAAATTGTGTCTAAATGTACAAATCTGGCCTTCGGTGCGTATGCAGCGGCATATTCATTCTTACCTCACGTAGATAATTCAGATCCAGCGATGCAACCGTCAGCCCAACTGTTTCTGGCGAACAACATAATACACTGCCCCAAGGATCGATAATGACACTGCTTCCGTATGAGATACGGTCGTCGTAATGTTTCCCCCACTGATTAGGCGCAACAATATAGATCTGATTCTCTATTGCTCTAGCTATTAGAAGAGGTAACCAATGATGCTTACCGGTGTGTAAGAAAAAAGCCGCCGGTACAAAAACAATTTCAGCACCTTGGCCAGATAGTGAGCGAAACAAATCGGGGAAACGTAAATCGTAACAAATCGTAAACCCTAAGCGTCCTGTCTCATGATCAATCACGGCTGTTTTCTCACCAGGCTTAATGCCCGCTGATTCCATATAGCCCAACGGGGCTGCATCGCACATATGAATTTTTCTGTAGCGTGCTTGCTCTACTCCATCAGCATCGAGAAAGATTGACGTATTATAAAGACGTTCATCATCGTCACCAGTTAGTTCATAGACACTGCCAAGCAACACAGAGCACCCACTCTCTATGGCCATTTCACTGAAGCGAGGAATGATCTCTGTTTCAAGTCGCTCAGCAACACAATACTTCTCTTGGTGATCCTTGCCCACAAACAAAAAGGTCTCAGGAAAGGTGACAATATCAATTTGCTTATTTTTTGCCTGCTTCATCATCAATTCAGCAAAGCTCATATTTTCTTCATAGATGTTTGAAGAATTCATCTGCACGACGCCAACTTCAATGCTCATATTTCTCTCTTATCATTTTATTTTGTTAGCAAGACAAATATAACAAAGTTAAATCACTCAAAACATGCCTTTTTTACTTAATTTGATGGTGGAGAGATTAGCCTCGCTTCGGTATATTGATGGGTTTATATAAATTGAGGAAATAGCATGTCTGAGACAATCATCAACAGTGGCTTCCCAACTCAACGTCCCAGACGTATGCGAAAGGATGATTTTTCTCGTCGCATGATGCGAGAGAATACCCTCACCGTTAATGACCTCATCTATCCATGCTTTGTTTTAGAAGGTCAAAATAAACGCCAGCAAGTGACATCTATGCCTGGTGTCGATCGTTTAAGTATCGATTTATTGCTAAAAGAAGCAGAAATTATTCATCGCTTGGGCGTGCCAGTGATGGCCTTATT
>DRHY01000331.1 GCA_011052985.1 Methylophaga thalassica | reverse complement strand
GCATACATTGTCGAACGTGATGGCACCATCTATGAAGTGTTCCCGCCAGAGTGTTGGGCATATCATTTAAAGATTGGCGCTAGCAATGAGCGTCGTTCCATAGGAATTGAAGTAGGTTCAGAGGGTGGTCTGCTTTACCGTGGCGGTAAATATTATTGTTTTGATAGAGTCTCTGAGAGGACGGAGTTTAAAGGTAAAGTCTTTGATTTTGGTAAATTGTGGCGTCGTCAATATCGTTATTTCGCTGCTTATACGTTAGCACAGGTGAAATCAATTAAGATTTTAGTAGATTATTTGCTTCATACTTATAATATACCTCCAGTTGTACCAAAGAATTTATATATGTATAATCCAAAGTTAAAGCTGTTTGCTGGAATTTTGGGACACCATCATGTACGTGCAGATAAAACTGATGTTCACCCTGGTTTCAAGTGGCAGGAGTTTATAAATGAACTTGGATTGCACAGAATGTGATTTAGCGTATCTGGCTGGTATGCTTGATGGAGAAGGTACGTTTTCAATTCAGCGTACCAAAAATAATGTCTATTGTCCTCGGATGAACGTTGGTAATACTGATAAGGCTGCGTTAGAATGGCTCAAATCTAAATTTGATGGGCATTTGCGTCCCGCTGATGTTCCTAAAGAGCCACATCATAAACAAGTATGGGTATTACAATGGCGAGTTCTTGAAATGTTAGAGTTAATTCCAAAGTTACTTCTATTTCTCCATATTAAGAAAAAGCAGGCAGAAATTGTATTAGAATACATAAGTCATTTTTCTATGTGTATTACTAGAGCTAATATTCGCACCCAAGAGCAGTTAGACCATCGTATAGCTCTGTTCAATGAGATGCGTGCGCTCAATCATCGTGGTGTTTCTGTATGATAGCACTTTTAAAATTTGCTAAAAACTACGCTTGGGTCGGCTTGATTTTGGCTGTCATAGTGTGGTTCTGGCTCGACTCTGTGTCAAATGCTCGCTATCAATTGCTAAAAGCTGAGAATGAGAAGAAGATTTCAGACCTGCAAGAAGAAAAAGATAGTCTTAGGCAGCAAATGAATCAGGCAAATGTGAGAATTGCGGGATTTGAGGCACAGATAGGTGTTCTAGCTATTCGTATCAATTCATTGACTAATGAAATGAATAGAGTTCAACGAGAAGCTGATGCCCGTATTGCAGCTGTTCAAGACCTTACTCTTAATCAAGTTGCTTTGCAGACTCTTGACCAGCTTGATTTGGTTGCTCCCGCCATTCGCGCTACTGGCGATGATTTTCTGGTATTTAAACCAGACGCTGCTAAAAGAAACCTACGACAATTAATCGCAGGCACTTCGGCTCTTAATCGTATAGAGATAGCCCTAGAAACAATATTGCAATTGGAGCGTAAATCTGAAATTAAAGACAATATCATCACTGATAAAGACCTGATTATCGGTAAAAAGGACGCAGAGATTGGTACTATTACAAAGCAACATGTTTTAGCGCTTGAAATCAAAGATGCTGAAATCAAGGCAGTTAAATCTAAAGCTCGTAAGCGTGGTGCAATTGCAACAGTTGTAGGTTTTATTGGTGGATTATTAGCTAAAGGGTTGTTTCTATAGAGAGGACGAAATGAATGCTCATGTTCCGCATTTAGAGGTAGGCCATACGATATTTTTTGTTGTTGGTATGGTACTCCACGTAGTAGCGCGTTATTTTGATTGGAGACACGAACACCCTCGTACTAAGTTCATAACATTTTTATCTATACTGCTCCGTAAAAAGTTTATTACAGCGCAAGTGTTGTCTTTGTTGGTGCTTACGCTTTGGGCCACCGATTTTCCTATTGCTGGTATCACAATATCTTCGTTCGTTCCACATACTAATATCGTAGCCCTAGTACTCGGCTATATGAGCGATTCTGTGTCTAAATATTTTGTCAACCGCATTCCGTTCTTGCAGAAGAAGCAATGATTGGCTGGAATCAAGCGTTTTCAAAAGAAGAAATCCGGTTTGCGTTTACTAAGCGTCAACTGGTCAACCACTTAATCCACATCGGTATAGGTATGGCTATTTTTCTGTCGTGGTATTTTCTAGTTTATAGTAGTTCAAGAGAATCAATGCTTGTAGTTGTACTTACAGGTGCACTTAAAGAATATAGTGAAACTATGCTCAAGCACATATCAGGTAGAACGTTTCATTTTATTGACTCTGTGGCAGACTTTTCTGGATGGGTACTTAGTGGTGTACTGTTAAGATTAATCTTCTAGTTTTGTAGAGATTCAGAACTGAGGGTACAATGATTCAGGCCAAGGTTGCAATTGGTAAGCGGCTCGAACAGACTGATTTTGGTAATGAAGAATATAATGAAGTTGATTTTAGCCACACGAGACTGGAGGGTTCAGATTTATCAAAAGCTAGTTTTGTTTCTTGTAAGTTCAATTTTGCTAGTCTTAAAGATTGTATTTTTAAACTCAGTTGTGACCAGGGGTCTGGAAATAAACTCGACCAATTTAATGCTGCTATGTTCATGTTCTGGTTTGATACTGTTTTTGACTTGCCGGATGATTTCCACAGGCTTATTGATAGCCTTATATCCCCGTGGAGAGAGAAGTTGTCTATGATGTTTGATGTGGAGGAACCCTAATGTCTCTCAGCATAGCCGATGTAAAAACTCTGTTGGACAGTGTGGCGAAACAAGCCGAGAACATCAAAGAGCTTGGGTTCGACGCCAATACCACTGGCTATGATAATAACAGGACAACTGTACTGGCTGGCGATATTTCTGTCGCAGCTGACCTAGCTACAGCGTTTGAAGATAATATCGCTGCTAAAGCTGGATGGCCTACACTTTTCCGTGAGCGTTTTAATGCAATCAATAAAAACGTCGGTCTTGATGCCTTTTTGCTGGCTCAGGATGAACGTCTCCATGCCCATCTTCGTGACATATTAGGTCTGCCTGTCAATTTCAAAGGCCTATTCCCATCCAAAGACCCCAACGAAGCCTCTATAGTGTTAGGGAATGTTGCGGTTACTGGTTCCGGTGTTGGTACATTTACATCGGGCCCAGACACGTTGGTAAACAAGTTTGGAAAATCGTGGCTTCGTCTTCGTGTTATCAATCAAGTAACTGGCGTAGCAGCGATAACAGCCACAATCATTGGTACAAAACTCGATGGTTCAGCGCAGAGTATTGGTAGCATTACTATTCCAGCTGCATCTGCGGTTGATTTCTTGGTTAGTATCGGTGTTCTTGCTGTCGAAGCTGACCACTATCATACAGTCACTAACATTACCTTCACTGGTGGCACAGCTGGCGATGATTTCCAGGTCGAAACAGTTTTGGAACGGAGTATCGCTCTCTAATGTTACATTTCAAACTCAAACTAAATGAGAACCAAACGTTTAGCTATACACCCGACACTGATGAGGAAATTTTTGTATTGGTCAAGCGGGCGAACGGTGACGTAGAATCAATGCCTGTATCGTCTGAACGTTCTCTCTGTATCAACGCTGGTGATATTCTCATGTTTGAATCTTATGACTCCGTACCAGATTTTGTGATTAACGCTGTCAATGCCGGAGTGGCAGAGGCATTAGATAGTTTCATCGCGACTGAACCAGAAACAACGTAGGAGATAGACCATGCCAATCGTAGCCGCTGATCTTATTGCGTATGCAGCGTTGCTCCGCCCAGAGGACGATGTTGCAACGTCTGGTGGTGGCCAAGATATCGATAACCGCCCATCGTTCGTTCAAATGGCTGCCGATGGTACTGTTGAAATGTTGTCATCTGCTGCGGGTGACACTACCCAAAACGTCACTGTTAAAGGTCGTGACGCCGCTGGCGCGATTATTACCGATACCAAATTAATGAATGGCATCACAATTGTGATATTTACAGGCACGTTTGAACGTGTGCTGTCTGTTTTGATGGATGCTGACGCTGTTGGAATCATCACAGTTCAACGTACTACAGGCGCGACTCTGATTGCGGACATTCCTATTGGAGAACGTGGATTCACAGCATTGTTCATTGATTCAGCATCTG
>DRHY01000330.1 GCA_011052985.1 Methylophaga thalassica | reverse complement strand
GCCAGATAAGCCTGATGCACCAACACCACAAATGGATGTGCCGGCGATTGATGTGCCAATGAATATCAGTGGCGGCCCTTATCTAGGGGATTTTTCTGCGGCACCAAAAGCACCGCCAGTCGCTGCACCATCGAATGCACCGATGGTTGATAATGAAGTTGTGCCCATTTTTCGCGATCCGCCTAAGTATCCGCGTTCTGCCAGAAGACGAGGTATTGAGGGCGTGGTGACTATTTCATTTATTGTGACTAAAGATGGGCGTGTTCGTGACCCTAAAATTATCAAGGCTGAGCCGGCGAATATCTTTAACGATGCGGCATTGAAAGCGATTCTGAAATGGAAATTCAAGGCTAAGCTTGTTGATGGCCAACCAGTTGAGCGCCAAGCCACCCAAGAAATTGAGTTTAAACTGTCGCGATGAACTTATTTAAAACATTACTGACGACATTACTTTTCCTGCTGAGCTTTCAGTCGCTATATGCCGCTGAAAACGATCAGTATTTGCTGACTGAGAAGACCTATAAATCACTTAATCAGGCTCAGGAGTTAATGGGGGAAGAAAAATATACTCAAGCAAAAATGCAGTTAACTGAGTTGCTTAAAAATACAGCTGAAAATCCCTACGAAAACACCGTAGTCTTGCAAACCTTAGGATTTTTATACTCGGCAACTGAGCAATACAAATCTGCCGCGCAGTCATTTCAAAAAGCGTTAGATAGCAAAGCTCTGCCTGAGGATGTAGCCCATACGCTTCGATATAATTTGGCGCAGCTTCTAATTGCTGATGAACAATATACGTCAGGTATTCGTCTGATGGAGCAGTGGTTAACTGCAGAGAAGAATCTTGAAAACTCTGTGTATGTGCTTTTGGCTAGTGCTTATTATCGAACCAATAACTTCAGTAAAGCGGCTGAACGTATCCGTATTGCGATTAAAAATGATCCGTCTCCTAAAGAAGACTGGTATCGATTATTACTGTCAAGTTATCTATCACTAAAACAATACAAGTCCGCCACAACCGTGTTAGAAACTCTCATCACACAGCACCCGCAGAAGAGTATGTATTGGCAGCAGCTCTCAGCGCTCTATTCTCAACAAGACAAACAGCTGACATCGTTAGCAGTGAAAATGTTGGCTCGTCGTTTGGACCTCAGTAAAGCAGATACACTGACTAATTTGGCTAATATGTATCGGTATTTAAACATACCCTATAAATCAGCAACCCTATTAGAAACAGGTCTACAAAACGGGGTAATAAAACGTGACTTCAAACATTTGGAGAGTCTGGCAAATAGTTGGCTGGCGGCAAGACAACATGATGAGGCTGCTGCAACATTAACGGAGATGCTACCCCTAGACTCTAGCGGCAAAACACACCTTAAACTGGGTCAGCTTTTTATCCAAACAGAGCAATGGAAAAAAGCTAGGGACACATTGGGTAATGCCAAAAAATTAGTTAAAAGTGATGAGCTTGGGCGTATTTACGCTCTCCTCGGCACGGCTTATTTCAATGAAGACAACTTGGAGCAAGCCAAGCAGCAATTCAATCTTGCTGCCGGCTATGCTTCGCAAAAAAAACAAGCCTCACAGTGGCTGTCTTACATCACTATGATGGAGAAGCAACGCAGTGAATAGAACGGCCGACGTAGAGCAACTCAAACAGCAATTAGTGCAGCACTATAAATGGCTTCGCCAATATGGCTGTAATGATTCGCATAGCGGTAATGCCTCTTTTCGATGGCATGATGATGTGTGGGTAACACCGACAGGCTGTTGTGCTGATACCTTAACTATGGCGGACCTAGTCCGTTGTCACATAGACGGTAAACTTGGTGACAGTGCCTCTCTGGATGCACCGCTTCATATAGCTGTATACCAGCAAAATCCGGCAGCTAGGGCGGTTTTCCATAGCCATGGCCCTCATACGGTCGCTATGACTTTAAATGAGCAAAGATTTGTACCTATTGATTTTGAAGGGCAATATTACTTTCCTGAAGTGCCCATTATCCACATCGACTACGCTCAGTATGTGTCTTTAGCTCCTAAAGCCGTGGCGCAAAAACTCGCAAACTATAAACTCACCGTGGTCAAAGGACATGGTGTTTATGCCTGTGCTGAGACAATTAATTTGGCCTATAAGTGGACGTGCTCACTGGAACTCTCGGCTAAAACAGCTTGGCTTGCTAAGCAAATTTAAGCAAAAGACTTATTTTCGCAACATTTTCACGGTTCATTAGTCATAACAACACACTAAATTAAGACTCGGATGGAGTAGCGGCATGACTGCTGACAACGCTTTAAAACAATACACCTCTAACGACACATTTCTTCGAACTCTCAACTTGGACGGCAGCGATGCTTCTGCGAAAAGAGAAGAAATTGCCGAATACTTTAACTTCACCTTTGATCGTTATGAGTCATTGTTTGAAACACTGAAATCAGACAAAGCCTTCTACGAAAAATCGATTCCGCTAAGACATCCTTTAATGTTCTACTTTGGCCATACGGCGACCTTTTTTGTGAATAAAATGTTGTTAGCTGGTTTGATTGATAAGCGGGTAGATCCTGTTTTTGAGTCAATGTTTGCCGTCGGCGTAGATGAAATGAGTTGGGATGACCTTAATGAGGATCATTACGACTGGCCAACCGTTGAGGAAGTAAAAGCCTATCGTCAAAAAGTAAAAGTGATGATTAACAAAGTCATCCGCCAAGCTCCTCTAAAACTGCCTATCAATTGGGAAAACCCTTGGTGGTCAATCATCATGGGAATCGAGCATGAGCAAATTCACTTAGAGACCTCATCTGTTTTGATCCGCCAACAACAGCTTGAGTGGGTAAAGCCTCACCATGCCTGGAGACCGTTTGCAGAATCAGGTAACGCACCTAAAAACAGTTTAGTCACTATCCCCGCTGGAAAAGTCTCTCTGGGTAAGTCGTTTAACGATCCAATTTATGGCTGGGACAATGAATATGGTCAACATGAGAGTGATATCAGTGAGTTCCAAGCAGCTAAATACCTCGTTAGTAACGAAGAGTTTCTCGCATTTGTTGAAGCCGATGGTTACCTCAACGATGCGTACTGGGAAGAAGAAGGTCTGCATTGGCGTCAATTTACTAAAGCTGAATACCCAACTTTTTGGATAAAAACTGCAAAAGGTTGGCAGTGTCGTTTGATGACCGAGGTAGTTGATATGCCTTGGGACTGGCCTGTCGATGTCAATTATCATGAAGCGAAAGCATTTTGTAATTGGAAAGCACAAGAAACGGACACCCCTGTTCGACTTCCAACTGAAGATGAGTGGTATCGAATATACGATTTTTCAGGTGTCGAAGAACTGACACAGCAGCAAGCTAATGCCAACATTCACCTAGACTATGCTGCGTCATCATGTCCTGTTGATCAGTTCCAGCATGGTGACATGTTCGATGTTATTGGAAATGTGTGGCAATGGACAGAAACGCCTATCTATCCGTTTGATGGTTTTAAAGTTCATCCTATTTACGATGATTTCACCACACCGACGTATGATGGGCAGCATAATATAATCAAGGGTGGTTCGTGGATTTCAACGGGTAATGAAACACGCCGCTCATCACGCTATGCATTTAGAAAACATTTCTTCCAACATGCTGGCTTTCGCTACGTCGTATCGGATGCCGAAATCAAGCAATACAGTTCAAACTATGAAACAGATAAAATGTTGTCTCAGTATGCTGAATGTCATTACGGTGATGAATATTTCAATGTAGCTAATTTCCCCAAATCCTTAGCTAATCTGGCGCTTGAAGCTATTGGAGATAACCCAAAGACTAAAGCGCTGGATATTGGCTGTTCTGTTGGCCGGGCTAGTTTTGAACTTGCTCAGCACTTCGATAAAGTAACGGGGATTGATTTTTCGGCAAGACTAATCAACCTTGGTGTACAGATGGCCGACCAATGTGTCATTCGCTATACCATCGCAGATGAAGGGGATTTAGTACATTATAAAGAACGTCGACTTGATGAGCTGGGTCTAGAGGATGTAGCAGGGAAGATTGAATTCTTGCAGGGTGATGCCTGTAATCTAAAACCCATGTTTACTGGCTATGATTTGATTTTAGCCTCAAATATTCTCGATAGACTTTACAATCCATCACTGTTCTTAACGTCAATTCATGAACGACTAAACCATGGAGGTGTGTTAGTGCTTGCTTCACCCTACACATGGTTAGAAGAGCATACGGAACGTGAGGCATGGGTAGGCGGTTTCAAAAAAGATGGTGAAAGTTTCACTACACTCGATGGATTGAAACAACTATTAGAACCACATTTTGACTTGGTATCTGAACCCAAAGATATGCCTTTTGTTATTCGCGAAACAAGCCGTAAATTCCAACATACTGTTTCGCAAGTGACCGTATGGAAACGCAAGGCATGACAATAGACTTTGATAAGGAAGTTGATCGAAGTGTAAGTCATAGTCTTAAGTATGATGTCAGAGAAGCCTATTTTGGCCGCTCTGATGTTATTCCAATGTGGGTCGCAGATATGGACCTGCCAGCGCCAGATGCTGTCACAGAAGCGCTGACAGCTCGTGCTCAGCATCCTATTTTTGGTTACACGGTATATCCAGATTCTCTATACGACTCATTAATCAACTGGTGTGAGTTACATTATCAATGGACAGTCTCTAAATCCGACGTGATTATGTGTC
>DRHY01000329.1 GCA_011052985.1 Methylophaga thalassica | reverse complement strand
GATTTTTGCAAACACACATTAACGAGTACAGATATGAAAGCGGATATCCATCCAGATTACACCGAGATCAATGTTACCTGTAGCTGCGGTAACACCTTTAAAACTCGCTCTACACGCACTTCAGACTTGACTCTGGATGTGTGTTCAGAATGCCACCCGTTCTACACTGGTAAACAGAAAATGTTAGATACGGCTGGCCGCGTTGATAAATTCCGTCAAAAATACGGTAAATAATATCTGTTGGAATCAACCTGAAATGGATTGAATATATGCTGAACGTATTAGTAAACACTAGTACAAGTCGCGACAGATTACGAAGCCTCTGCTTTACAGCAGGGGCTTTGTTGTTTCTGGGACTTGGTGGCTGCGCAACAAACCCGGTCACGGGGGAGCAAGACTTTGTCATGTTTGGTGAAGACACTGAACTGCAAATGGGTAGAGAAAATCACCCTAAAATTATCACTGAGTACGGACGTTATAAAGACGAAGCGTTGCAAGCCTATGTGCAATCAGTCGGTGAGCGATTAGCAGCCGTGAGTCACCGCGATAATCTGACTTACCGTTTTACGGTACTAGACTCGCCAGTGATTAATGCTTTTGCGTTACCGGGTGGTTATATCTACATTACACGAGGCCTTATGGCCTATCTGAATTCAGAAGCTGAGCTTGCCGCTGTGTTAGGCCATGAGATTGGTCATGTCACTGCAAGGCATGGAGTACGTCAACAAAGTGCTGCTCAGGCGAGTAGTCTCGGTTACACACTCGGTTCACTCTTAATTCCTGAACTGCGTGGTGCAGGCGCACAGAACATTTTTAATATGCTCGGCGGTGCGTTGTTAAGTGGTTATGGGCGTGAGCATGAATTAGAGTCGGATCGCCTGGGTGCTGAATATTTAGCTAAATCTGACTATAACCCAAAAGCGATGATTAGCGTGATTAGTGTTTTAAAAAACCAAGAGGAATTCGCGGCTGCTCAGGCAAAAAAACAGGGGCGTGAATATCAGGGGTATCACGGTTTATTCGCGAGTCACCCTGATAATGACACTCGCTTACAACAAGTTGTCTCTCAGGCATCACAGTATGCTGATGCCAATAAAAATGGTCATCTCGATCGTAGCGCATACCTAAACCATATCGAAGGTATGACCTTTGGGGACAGTCAAGAACAGGGTATTCGGTCAAATAATCACTTTTATCACTTGGCAATGCGCTTTGCGGTTGATTTTCCTGAACAATGGCAAATCAATAATAATCCAACAAGCTTGCAAGCAATGTCTGCAAATGGCGAGGCTTTCATGGAAATGGGGGCCGATGATTTAAATCTTAAACTATCGCCGGAACAGTTTATTAAGCAACGCTTGAAAGTATCAGATCTGCGCTCAGGCGAAAAGCTTAACAGTCATGGATTACAAGGTTTCACCGGTATTACATTTACTAAAGGAAAGCCGATTAGGATTGGTGTTGTTTATTTAAATGATAAAGCGTTTATTTTCTTTGGCGGTACTAAGGATAATGCGACATTTAATGGCTATGACAAAGAATTTTTAAGCACAATTAAAAGCTTACATAGTCTTCGCGATGACGAAACACGATTAGCTCAGGAATTAAAAATTCACATTCAAACAGTGAGAAATGGTGACACTTTCCAAAGCTTGGCTAAACAAAGTCGAATCAGTAACAGTCCAGTCGATCAGCTACGATTGTTAAATGATGCCTATCCAAATGGCCAACTTGTATCTGGACAACGCATAAAACAAGTTAAATGATCGAGCTGAATTAAAACAGCTCAATCACAGGTGAACCGCCAGTGGACTGCTCAGATAATGGGGCCATGCGTGTGGGAACGTATTGTTCCCTAAATGTTTCATAAATAGCATCTTCAGCATCTGGTCTTGCGAGAAGTCCAGTTGCTGGATCAATTCTGACTGTAACCATACCTACAGGTGGTTTTAAGGGGGCTTCCGGTATGTCCGCCAAGGCGACTTTCATGAAGTCAATCCACATTGGCAGAGCGGCTCTGCCACCGGTTTCGTAGCGTCCTAGTGAACGAGGGGTATCAAAACCCACCCAAGCCGTGGCCACCAGTTCTGGGTGGAAGCCATTGAACCATGCATCGACTTGATCATTGGTTGTGCCCGTTTTACCCGCTAAATCATTTCTGCCTAAAGAAAGCGCTTTTCGGCCTGTGCCATGTTTTACAACATCACGTAGGAGACTATTCATGATGTAATTGTTTTGTGCTGTCATGATACGGGGAGCGACTGTAAGGCGTTGTTCTTCATCTTGTATTGAGCCTGTGTTGACTAGGCAGGATTCACATACGGTTGCCGTCATAGCTTGTTCGATAATCTCGCCATTTGAATCTTCAATACGATCAATAAGGTGCGGCTCTATCTTATATCCCCCATTGGCGAGTGAAGAATAGGCTGTTGCCATATCCCAAGGTGATGCACTACCACTGCCCAAAGCTAAAGATAGGTTTTTATGTAAGCTACCCGGTTTAAATCCAAAGCGTTGTGCATAATCAACAGCATAATCAGCACCAATATCTCTTAATAGACGAATAGAGACTAAGTTGCGTGAATGAATAAGTGCTTCTCTTAAACGAGTTGGTCCGAAAAATTTCCCACTATAATTTTCTGGTCGCCACACATTTTCCAAACCAGGATCGTCAAATACCACCGGGGCATCATTGATGATACTGGCAGCGGTATAGCCTTTTTCTAGCGCGGCAGAGTATATAAAAGGCTTAAAGCCAGAACCTGGTTGTCTACTTGATTGAGTGACACGATTAAACTTATTGTTAAAGAAGTCAAAACCACCATTTAATGCCGTGACTGCCCCATCATAAGGGGCTATGGCAACTATTGCGCCTTGAACTTGTGGCAACTGAGCCAATGTCCAATTATCACTGGTCAACTCTTCAACATAGATAACATCGCCAAGTGCGAGAACATCAGTGATTTTTTTTGGTGTAGGTCCTTTACTATTAGTGCTTAATTGTTTTTGCGCCCACTTGATTGAGCCTATCGGTAAATGACTATAGCCCCAGTTACGAATATAGATTTCTGCAGAATCATCACTCACATTAGTGACTAATGCCGTTTTGAGCGGTCCAATATTCTGATATGGGGCAATTAAGGTCTCTATATCGTCAGCAGAGCTTTGCTCTGGAAGCGTTAAATGCGCTACTGGCCCACGATAGCCATGACGACGATCGTAATCGAGTAAGGCGGTCTGTATGGCATTATTTGCTGCTTTCTGCTGCTTCGCTCGAATAGTGGTGTAAACATTGAAGCCGTTTGTATAAAGATCGTCACCATATTCAGCAATTAACTTTGTGCGGACCATTTCAGAAACATAGGGGGCAGACACCTCAATTTCTCTTCCATGATAACTAGCTGTTACTGGTGCTTTGATGGCTTGAGAATAGTCCGCTTCACTAATGAAACCGACTTCCCACATTCTTCTTAAAACATAGTCGCGACGTAAGATTGCTCGATCTGGATTGATGATGGGATTATAAGCTGAGGGAGCTTTGGGTAGCCCTGCAATCATAGCCATCTGAGCTAGTGTTAATTTATCGAGGGTAGTCCCGTAATAAACATTGGCTGCCGCACCAACCCCATAAGCTCTTTTCCCAAGATAAATTTTGTTTAGGTAGAGGGTAAGAATCTCTTCTTTGGTCAGCACCTTCTCAATTTGTAAGGCCAACAAGATTTCATTTATTTTGCGTAAGTATGTTTTTTCATTCGATAAGAAAAAATTACGCGCAACTTGCATGGTAATAGTACTACCACCTTGCGATTTTGAACCCGTGGTGGCCAGTGAATAGGCGGCGCGAAGAATCCCTTGATAATCAACACCTGGATGTTCGTAAAACCGATCATCTTCAGCTGCTAAAAATGCATCAATCAGCGTTGTTGGCAGCTCACCGTACTGGACAGGAATGCGTCTTTTTTCACCAAACTCTGCCATTAGCAGGCCTTCAGAGCTAAATATTCGCAATGGAATTTGAAGCTGTGTTTGTTTGAGTGTGCTGGTATCAGGTAATTTCGGCGCTAAAAAAAAGTAAACAGCAGCCACAGAAATCAGCATGATGAGCAAAAGACTAATTAATAATTTTGCT
>DRHY01000328.1 GCA_011052985.1 Methylophaga thalassica | reverse complement strand
GATGCATTGGGTTACGAAGAAGATCAAAAACAAATTTTCTTAGAGACGATGCACAAACCCTATGGCATGGTCTTGGTTACCGGCCCTACGGGTAGTGGTAAAACAGTCTCTCTATATACAGCGTTGAATATTCTCAACACCGGTGACCGCAATATCTCTACGGCAGAAGACCCTGCAGAAATCAGTTTGCCAGGTATCAATCAAGTTAATGTTCATCCTGCTATTGGCTTGGGGTTTACTGAGGCACTTCGCGCCTTCTTGCGTCAGGATCCTGATGTCATCATGGTCGGTGAGATTCGTGACTTAGAAACGGCCGAAATAGCTATTAAAGCCGCACAAACAGGCCATATGGTTTTTTCAACATTACACACTAACGATGCTCCACAAACATTGACACGTTTAATGAACATGGGCGTACCTGCTTTCAATATTGCTTCTGCTGTGTCATTGATTATTGCTCAGCGACTCGCCAGACGTTTGTGTTCAAAATGCAAACAGGCTGAAACGCTTCCTACAGAAGCGCTTGTCGCGGAAGGTTTTTCTCAACCCCGAATTGATGAAGGCATCACAGTATATAAAGCTGTAGGCTGCGATAGTTGCACCGAAGGTTACAAAGGACGTGTCGGTATTTATCAAGTAATGCCAGTGTCTGATGCTATGGGAAGAATTATTATGGAAGGCGGTAACGCCATCCAACTTGCCGATCAAGCGCGCTCTGAAGGTATTGATGATTTACGTAAGTCTGGTCTAAAGAAAGTAGCCGCAGGCCTAACAAGCTTGGAAGAAGTTAATCGTGTGATTAAGGAGTAAGGCGTGGCACAAGCAAAAGCAGCTAAGGCACCTAAAGTTAAAGTTCCAAATATTTATTTATACCAAGGAACGAATAAACAAGGTCGGAAAATAAAAGGGCAAATTAGTGCCGAAAACTTAAATCAAGCAAAAGTCGATCTAAGGCGTCAAGGTGTTACGCCACTTAAAGTCAGAAAAAAACCGAAAGATTTATTCGCCCCCCGCAAGCCTAAAATAAAATCGTCAGACATTGCGGTATTCAGCCGCATGCTAGCCACCATGATGTCTTCAGGTGTTCCGTTGATGCAGTCCATGCAAATCATCGGTGAGGGACACGAAAATAGCAGTATGCAAGAAATGATTTTAGCGATTAAAGCTGACGTCGAATCGGGCACGAGTTTAGGCGAGTCTCTCAGCAAATTTCCACTTTATTTTGATGACCTCTATGTCAACTTAATTAATGCAGGTGAACAGTCTGGTGCACTAGAAACAATGCTTTACGAGATTGCTGACTACCAAGAAAAAACCGAGGCCTTGAAAGCTAAAATCAAAAAAGCACTGATTTATCCATCTGCCATCATTGTTGTCGCCTTCCTTGTTACCGCTATTTTGATGATTTTCGTTATTCCGCAATTCGAATCTCTATTTAAAGGTTTTGGTGCTGATTTGCCCGGTCTAACTAAGCTTGTTATTCATATTTCAGAAGTGTTCCAGGATCTATGGTGGCTCATTTTTGGTGTGATTATCGGTGCCATTATGGGGGCCCTAGAAGCCAAAAAACGCTCACGCAAAGTGCAGCATTTTTTAGATCGAATGCTGTTAAAACTGCCAGTGGTAGGGGAAATCCTCAGAAAAGCGGCCATTGCTCGTTTTTCAAGAACATTCTCGACCATGTTCAAAGCAGGTGTCCCTATGGTTGAGGCAATGGACTCTGTCGCAGGGGCAACGGGCAATGTTGTGTTTGGCGAAGCCACACTTCAAATGCGTGATGACGTTTCTACCGGTACACAGTTGAATAAAGCCATGATTGATGTTGAGCTATTCCCCAACATGGTGGTTCAGATGGTCGCTATAGGTGAAGAATCAGGTTCATTAGACACCATGCTCGCTAAAGTGGCCGACTTTTTCGAAGCGGAAGTGGATGATGCCGTTGATAATATGACCGCCTTGTTAGAACCCATTATTATGGTTTTCTTGGGTGGTATCGTTGGTACGCTAGTTATCGCCATGTATTTACCTATATTCAAACTTGGTGCCGCTATTTAATGTCTGTCATGTTTGATTTCCTAGCATCATCACCAACGGCTTGGGTTGGGGTAATATCGTTATTAGGCTTATTGGTAGGGAGTTTTTTAAATGTTGTTATCCACCGAGTACCCATTATCATGCACAGAGAATGGCGTGAGCAATGTGCTGATTTACAAGGTCTAGAGTCCCCCAATAAAGATACTTTTACATTATCCACTCCGCGTTCTCGTTGCCCTAATTGCGGTCATGCCATTACGGCCTTTGAGAATATCCCTATCATCAGCTATCTCTGTTTGGCTGGTAAATGCAGGGAATGCCATACGCCTATTTCAAAACGCTATCCCATCATAGAGCTGATCACAGCAGTAGTATCCGCCACTGTTGCTTGGCATTTTGGATTTTCCTTTAGCGCCCTTGGAGGGTTGCTTTTGAGTTGGGCATTAATTGCGTTAACCTTCATCGACCTTGATGAACAATTATTACCCGACAGCATCACACTGCCGCTTATATGGCTAGGTCTCTTTTTTAATCTATCATCTAACTACACAAATATAGAAAGTGCAGTAATAGGCGCCATTGCAGGCTACCTCTCTCTGTGGAGCATTTATCATGTTTTCCGGCTTGTGACGGGGAAAGAAGGCATGGGCTATGGCGATTTTAAATTACTGGCTGCCTTAGGCGCTTGGATGGGCTGGCAGTTTTTGCCCGTCATTGTGCTACTTTCCTCCTTTGTCGGTGCAATCATTGGTATCAGTCTAATTATCTTTAAAGCACATAATCGGCAAACTCCTATTCCTTTTGGTCCTTATCTTGCCATTGCAGGCTGGTTAGCATTGATATGGGGTCAACAAATCAATGATGCTTATCTGCACTGGTCTGGACTAGTGTAATGACCTTTAAGGTTGGCCTCACGGGCGGCATAGCCAGTGGAAAGTCTGCCGTCACCAATCTATTTCAGACGCTTTATGCGATTGATATTATTGATGCGGATCTCATTGCAAGAGAATTAGTTAAACCTGGTCAAGCAGCTTATAAAGAAATCTTAGGTTCGTTTGGTGAAAAAGCTCTATTACCCACAGGTGATTTAGATCGCCGCTACTTACGAGAGCGTATTTTCGCCAATGCCGACCAAAAAGAATTATTAGAATCCATTCTCCACCCACGCATTCGCCAGCAATTACTTAACGATGCGGAACACAGTCGCTCACCTTACTGCATACTCTCAATTCCATTGTTGGTAGAATCAAATATGTTGTCATTAGTTGACAGAGTTTGTGTAGTCGATACTGCTGAAAATACTCAGCTATTTCGTGTTCAACAGCGTGATAATATTTCAGCATCAAGCGCACAAGCCATACTAGATAATCAGTGTTCTCGCCAATTTCGCTTGGCTGCTGCAGATGACATCATTGATAACAATCAATCATTAAATGAGCTACAAGAACAGGTTGAAGCATTACATTTTCGCTATCTAAAGCTAGCTAGTGTGTGAGACAGGTTGCTTGCAAGCACAGAGTCATAGACAATAATGCTCATGTAATTTCTTGCAGCTAAGAGCGCCGTGACAGACACCATTATATTCGAACAACCACTTAATGAGAGAATTCGTACTTTTCTAAGGCTAGAGTTTTTGTTCAGCCGTGTGGATTGTGCTTTGAAAGGTCTTAGCGAAATGGCGCACAGAGAAGGGTTAGATGCCATTCTAAGTATGCTTAGCGTGTTTGAGCGTAGTGACCTGAAACAAGAGCTAATGAAAGAAGTTGAGCGTCTTAGTTCAAATCTGTCTGCACTAGAGAATGCACCAGGTGTCGATAAACAAGCTTTGGAAGCATTACTATCAGATCTAGACCAAAGTCTAGATGCGCTTCACATCCAAAAATCGGGTATTGGTCAGCCACTTCGTGATAACGAATTTCTCTATAGTATTCGTCAGCGTTTAAGCATACCTGGTGGTACCTGTGACTTTGATTTGCCTGCATATCATTATTGGCTATCTCATACTGAGGCTTCACTGAGAACCGAGCAACTCGCTAACTGGTTGAATGAGTTCGGTTCAGTTCGTGAAGCCATAGAAATAAGCTTAAGGCTAATTAGAGGAAGTGTGGGCTTTACTCAAGAGATTGCAGAAGGTGGCTTTTATCAACGAAGTTTAGATGCAAACCAGCCTTATCAGCTCATTCGCGTCGTCATTGATCGTGAAGCCCCCTTCTACCCAGAAGTCAGTGGTGGCAAGCATCGTTTCACTGTCCGCTTTATGAATTTTGATGTCAAACAAAGACCTCAACAAGCCGAATTGAGCATTCCTTTTAAACTTAGCTGTTGTGCAATGTAATATGGTAACCAAGGTAAACTGTCCGCAATGCGGCACCCTAGTAGAGTGGAAAGAAGAACAAAAATGGCGACCTTTTTGTAGCGAACGTTGTAAGTTGATTGATCTGGGTGAGTGGGCCTCAGAAGGCCATGCCATCCCCGGTGAATCAGTGCCATCTACCGACGAAGGTGACAGCTCCAACTATCATTGATAACTAAGCATCACCTGCCGTCAATATACCTTGCTCATATGAGAACTCCAGCATTCTATTTAACGGTATAAGCGCCTTTTGGCGGACGGCCTCGTCAACTTGAATTGTATTACTCATATTAACTAGCGTGCTGTGAAGATTGACCAGTGTATTCATTGCCATCCAAGGACAATGAGCACAACTTTTACAGGTAGCACTCTTACCGCCAGTAGGTGCTGGTATCAAACGTTTGTCTGGTACGGCCTGACTCATTTTGTAAAACAAACCATAGTCTGTTGCAATAATTAAAGTATCAGCTTCAGAAGCCTTACCCGCAGCGATAATTTGCTTTGTAGAACCTACAAAATCGGCTTTGGCAATAACTGACTCGGGCGATTCTGGGTGAACCAGTACTTCAGCATCAGGGTATTTTTCCATCAACTGTTCAAGCTCGTGTAATTTAAACTCATCATGCACCACACAATGCCCCTGCCATAAGAGCATATCAGCACCAGTCTTGTTATTTATGTATTGGCCTAGATGGCGATCTGGTCCCCAAATAATTTTTTTACCTTGTGCTTTCAAATGACCAATAATCTGAATAGCGTTACTAGAGGTGACAATCCAGTCGGCTCTGGCTTTTACTTCAACGCTGGTATTGGCATAAACCACAACAGTATGATCTGGGTATTGATCACAAAATTCACTGAATGCATCAATTGGGCAACCCAAATCCAAAGAACATTCTGCCTCTAATGTTGGCATAATCACCGTTTTTTCAGGGCTAAGGATTTTTGCCGTTTCCCCCATAAACCTCACACCACAAACGACCAAGGTCTCAGCAGGATGTTTTGCTCCGAAATTCGCCATATCTAAAGAATCTGATACATAACCGCCAGTTTCTTCTGCCAATGCTTGAAGCTCATCATCAACGTAATAATGAGCGATCATGACTGCATTTTTTTCTTTCAACAGTTTCTTGATTTTATCAATGTAGTCATTTTTTTCAGCTTCACTTAGCCAAGCCGTCGGTTCAACGTTATCAATAATCGTATCAATTTTGGCTTGTAATCCTTGAGGGATAGCTTCTGCAAGACTCATGAGTTTATGCCTGTTGTGTTAAGTGTTGTTGTATTGCTTGAACAATGGGGGTGTTGGCTGTGGGAAAGGCATACTGCTCAATATCTGAAATAGCTATCCAACGAATCGTTTGACCTTCGTTTCCCTGAGCTTCTCCAGAAAAAGACGTTACCAGCCACACGCTTAAATTAACGGTTCGATCGTCATATTCATGTGACAACTCTAACATCGGTACAGCACTCAACACTGAGAGATTTAGCTCTTCATACACTTCTCTGCAAAGTGCCTCGAGGCTTGACTCATCGGGTTCTACTTTTCCACCGGGAAACTCCCACAAACCACCTTGATGTTGCTCAGGCTTGCGTAAAGCTATCAATATTTGCTCATTTCTGATGATGACAGCTACGGCAACGTGAATTATTTTCATCATTTTTCAACTAGGCTATATATAGCACCACAGTATGGGCAGCTTACTTGCCCTTTACTCTCAATATCTAGAAAAATTCTAGGATGCACATTCCATACAGCCATTGTTTCTGAGGGACAACTCAAGGGCAGTTCATTTGGATGAACTACGTAGTGTGACTCCATACATGCTTTATTCTCACTACTAAGTTCACCCATCTGCCTACTCCTATCGTTTTATTCCGCCTGTGGCAATTTACGCAATCTAATGTTGAGCTCTTTTAACAAATCATCCGAAATTGGGCTTGGCGCATCGGTCAGTAAACAACTTGCTGATTGTGTTTTAGGGAAAGCCATCACATCACGAATAGAGCTTGCCCCTGTCATCAGCATAACTAATCGGTCAAGACCAAAAGCAAGGCCACCATGTGGAGGACAACCGTATTTCAAGGCATCAAGCAAGAAACCAAACTTTTCTTTCGCTTCTTCATCACTAATGCCTAAAAGCTTAAATACTTTCGCTTGTACATCCGTTTTATGGATACGCATAGAACCGCCACCCAGTTCTGTTCCATTCAACACCATATCGTAGGCACGTGAAAGACATTTCTCTGGATCAGTTTCTAGTAGTGTTAGATCAGCTTCTTTCGGTGCCGTGAACGGATGGTGAAGCGCATGCCAACGTTGAGATTTATCATCCCATTCAAACATTGGGAAATCGACGACCCATAATGGTTTCCAACCACGCTCAACCATATCCATATCGTGACCAACCTTAATGCGAAGTGCACCAAGTGATTCATTTACGATGGTGGCCTTATCAGCCCCAAAGAAGACCAAATCTCCTGTTTCTGCCTCAACACGAGACATAATGGCTGTCACAGCCTCATCCGGTAAGAATTTCAAAATAGGTGACTGCAAACCTTCGCGTCCAGCAGAGATATCATTCACCTTGATGTAAGCTAATCCTTTGGCACCGTAGATGCCTACATACTTGGTGTAATCATCAATCTCTTTCCGGCTGAGACTGTTACCACCAGGTACTCGTAAAGCAGCTACGCGACCGCGTTCATCATTCGCAGGTGCAGAGAAGACTTTAAAATCAACGTCTTTCATCAAGTCACTTACGTCAACCAATTCTAAAGCGATACGCAAATCAGGCTTGTCACTGCCAAAACGAGACATTGCATCCGCATAGCTCATGCGTGGGAATGGATTTGGTAAGGCTTGCTCAAGCACATTGGCAAAAAGATGACGAATCATCTCTTCCATCATGCTCATAAAGTCTTCTTCTTCAACAAATGATGTTTCAATATCAATTTGTGTGAACTCAGGCTGACGATCTGCTCGAAGATCCTCATCACGGAAGCATCGAACGACTTGGTAGTAGCGATCCATACCAGACATCATCAACAGCTGTTTGAATAACTGAGGCGACTGCGGCAACGCGAAAAACTCACCTTGATGAGTTCGACTTGGCACCAAATAATCACGCGCACCTTCTGGTGTGGCCTTTGTCAAGATTGGTGTTTCAATGTCTAAGAAGCCATGGTCATCTAAGAAATTTCTTAGTTGACGCGTTATTTGTGAACGAAAACGTAGACGCTGTTGCATCTCTGGTCGACGTAAGTCGATGTAACGGTATCGAAGACGAACATCTTCATTAACATCAAGTAATTCATTAAGCGGAAAAGGAGGCGTTTCAGAAGCATTCAGAATTTCAACATGACTAGCGATAATTTCAATCTTGCCACTGCGTAAATCAGCATTATCACTTCCCGCAGGTCTGAGTTGAACCTTACCGACTATTTTTAGAACATATTCACTACGTACTCGCTCAGCTACAGCAAAGCTTTCAGCATCTTCAGGGTTACAGACCACTTGGACAAGTCCTTCACGATCACGTAAATCGATGAAGATAACCCCACCATGATCTCGTCTACGATGCATCCAGCCCACGATCGTGACTGATTGCCCTTCTAGCGTCTCATTGACTTCGCCGCAATAATGGCTACGCATAATTCTTTCCAATCTTATAAGTGTAATAATCTAAAAATCTTGCCAAAAGCAAAACTCTGCGTGTTCCAGCACGACATGAAATGGCACTGGAGACTGTTCTTAATTTACATATTTTTTGTTAGCAATCAGACGCTGAAAGGACCTTTGATTTTTGATTATGTTTAACCGTTAATTAAAAGTCACTCTAGTGACAAGCTAAAAATAATCCTGCAATAGCCTATTGAGTGACGGCCAATTCATGTTTTCCGTATTAACTCAATAACGACAAAGCTCGATTACAAAGTGGTATCTTTAGTCTTTTTTGCTGAATCACTACCTGACTCAACTAAATTGCGTTTATTTCCTGTTTTAAAGTCAGTTTCATACCAGCCATCACCT
>DRHY01000327.1 GCA_011052985.1 Methylophaga thalassica | reverse complement strand
CGCTGTAACGCTGGTTGTTGTAGTTACCAGCTGGCATTACCCAGTTACTTGCGTCTTTTTGCATTGTTAGCAATTCGTCTGCGGCTGTAGCCATGCCTGGTACGGCAAGTGACATCATTGCGATTGATAGTGTTTTCAGCTTCATAAAGTTTTCCTCTATTATTGCTTTATAGTTATGTGTACGACACGAAAATTGTTCTCAAAGAACCTCATGCGTAGACAAACCATAATCTTGCTGAAAACGTTAGTCAAGCATATTTCCTATCTTTTTAGTGATAAATTACTCATACTTACCGGGAAGTTTTTCCCGGAAATATAAGTCTCTGATATTACTAATAAAAATAGATAACACTTTTTTATGCTTGATCTTTGATCCAAGATATAGCCATCTCAATTGCTGACAATGTGCGCTCACGACCGAGTAATTCGAGAGTGATATCCAGGGAAGGTGAGACGGTATTACCTGTAATCGCTACTCGGATAGGCTGAGCTACTTTGCCCATTCCGACATCATTTTTTTCAGCACACTCTTTGATTTGCTCGTGCAATGGTTCTGCCAACCACTGCTTGCTATCACGAAGTCTTACTAGCATTTCTTCCAATAGTGGAAGGCTCTTATCTGTAAGATTTTTATTTGCGGCTTTCTCATCATACGAATCAGGAATAATATAGAAGAAACGACTGCTATCAACCATTTCAGCAAGCGTCTTGGCACGATCCTGATAAAGCGTGATGACTTGCTTTAAATCTGGCCCAGCAGAAGTATCAATGTTTTTATGCTCCAAATGCCATCGTAGATGTTCGGCAATATGAGCAGGAGAGCTTACCTTGATGTATTGTTGATTAAGCCAAAGGAGTTTGTCTGTATTAAAGCTAGAAGCGGCTTTATTCACATCTTGAATATCAAATAAATTCACCATTTCTTCTTTGGTAAAAATTTCTTGATCGCCATGAGACCAACCTAATCTTACAAGATAGTTCAATAATGCTTCCGGAAGAAAACCTTCATCTCTATAGCTCATCACACTGACAGCACCATGGCGCTTTGATAAACGAGCACCATCATCACCTAGAATCATTGGTACGTGGGCAAATAAAGGTGGTTTTGCATGCAGTGCTTTGAAAATATTTATTTGTCTGGGCGAATTATTTATATGGTCATCACCACGGATTACGTGTGTCATCCTCATGTCTATGTCATCGACGACAACCGTTAGATTATACGTTGGCGTGCCGTCTGGACGTGCAATAACAAGATCATCCAGTTCGCTGTTATTGAATTCAATATCACCTCGAATAAGGTCTTTAACAACAACACTACCTTCTATTGGATTCTTGAAACGAATCACTGGTTCAACACCGGCTTTTGGTGTTGTCAAATGCCGACAGCGGCCATCGTAACGTGGTTTTTGCTTATTGGCGCGCTGTTCCTCACGCATTGTTTCTAGCTCATCTTTTGAACAGTAACAGTAATAAGCATCACCTTGCTCCATCAACTGATTAATGATTTCTTTGTAACGATCAAACCGCTGAGTTTGATAAAAAGGCCCTTCATCATAATCCAGTCCTAACCATTTCATACCATCCAAAATCGCTTGGACTGATTCAGCTGATGAACGCTCTAAATCGGTGTCTTCAATTCGTAAGACAAATTGGCCCCCATATTTTCTTGCATACAACCATGAGAACAAAGCTGTTCGAGCGCCACCGACATGAAGATAGCCTGTAGGACTAGGCGCGAAACGGGTACGTATTGTCATCTTAAAATCCCAACTATATTTGTTCGATAAATAAGAGATATTGTATCAGTAGATGCGTCGATTAAGAGTACCTAAGATGAACTATCATCAATTTTGTATTATCCACGCTTTTGTTGTGTATGGCATGAGTAGGGCTCATGCACACATTGGATATTAAGCAAAACAAGTTAACGATTAAGATTGTTTATCACCAAATATCTATATAGAAAGATGTCAGTGAAACAGTTATCGTTGAAGGAAAAGGTATATGGAAGCTATTCGATAATGATCATCGAATAAAAATTACTACCAGCTTTACTAAGCTCGGATCGAATTACTAATCACCACAGTTTAACTACTGCTAACGACATTATTAATTAATGAAGCCCCTTTTTTTCAGTTATTTACCGGGAACTATTCCCACACAGACTAAATCAATAGTCATACAATAAGAACAAACATAATAAAAACTCGGAGAGAAAGAAATGTTAAGAAATTTAATAAATCTCGTTCTAGTGTTAACTGTGACTGGCCTAGTAGGAATCAACACTGTAAGTGCAGCGACACCAGAAGAAGCAGTTTGGCCTAGTCTTAAATCAGCTTATTTTGCTGACAAAAAAATTCATGACAACGCAACTGACTTGCTTAGCCTAGAAGCACCCAAAAGAGCTGAGGATGCAGCCATCGTTCCGATATCAATCAAGTCTCTAAAGCCCCAAACAGCAGATAGTTACATCAAAAGTATCTATGTGTTTATAGACAATAATCCCATGCCCTATTCAGCAAAATTCAGCCTCTCGCCAGAACTAGGTAATGTCGACATATCAACCAGAATGCGAGTAAACCAATATACCGATGTTAGAGCTATTGCTGAAATGAACGATGGCAGTCTGCATATGGTTAAACGTTTCGTTAAAGCATCTGGTGGTTGCAGCGCTCCTGCTGGGAAAGATGCTGCTGCAGCTCTAGCGCGTCTTGGAAAAATGCAGTTGAGAATGCGTGAAGTCACTATAGGAGAACCGACCCAAGTGCAAATGATTGTTAGTCACCCTAATTATAGCGGACTTCAGTTTGATCAAAAAGCGCGTAAATATATACCCGCACACTACATAAATAAAATTGACATAAGCTACAACAATAAAACTTTAATAAGTGCAGAAACTGGTATATCAATGAGTGAAGACCCTAGTTTAAGGTTTACCTTTAAACCGATGGAGCATGGCACGATCAAAGCGATGGTTCATGACAGTGAAGATGAAGAGTTTACTATCGAGAAAAAGCTTTAGCTAAAACAAAACATTCACCCATAAAAAAGGCCGCTTCTGCGGCCTTTTTTTAGTACTGAATAAAACCTATCTGAGACGACAAGACTTGTATGCCTCTTCATTTGTTTCTTCAAATAATTTCATGTCTGATTTGATACCTTTATCGTCACGGAATGTCGCACCACGATCAGCGGGTAAATTTTTGTACATGTATGCCGTATTTAGATCTTCAAACTGCG
>DRHY01000326.1 GCA_011052985.1 Methylophaga thalassica | reverse complement strand
TCTTTAGCCCATACAGGCCCCGCTGATGTATTAATTGATGCCGCTGATGTCTATCGTCATATGGTCAAACAAAGCGCTCAAAGTATGATTGTGGCCGATCATTCTAAGTTTGATCGCCATGCCACTGCACGTTATGCTCAGTGGGATGACATTAATTATCTTATTAGCGATCAAGCCCCAGAAGGTCTCCTCAAAAAAGCCATGGCCGCAGCAAACGTCAAACTAATCGAGGCGAAGCAAATATAAGCATCGCCTCGTTCATTATCAGGCGCTTTGTTCAACCTGAACGCTAAGTGCCTCGGCGAGTGCCGCAAGGAATACATCCGCTTCTTCACGCTTCAAAGATAGTGGAGGTCTGAGTTTGATGGTAGCGCCGTACTTACCTGCAGCCCCTGCCAACACACCTGACTCTCTTAATGAATTGATAATTTCACGTGTTTTTTCAGGATCGGGTTGCTTGTTGGCCGACCCTTCTTTGCAGATATCAACTCCAATAAACAGCCCCAGACCTCGCACATCAGCGAGACATGGATGCGCTTCAGCCAATGTTTGTAATTGTGTTTTTAAATACTGCCCCATTTCTGAGGCATTTTTTTGCAGGTTTTCTGCTTGGATTGTATTCAACACCGCCAAGCCTGCTGCGGCAGCAAGCGGGTTACCACCGAAGGTATTAAAGTAGCCTATTTCCTCACAAAATGAAGCCAAATACGCCGGTCGTGTGGCTACAGCAGCCATGGGGAAACCATTTCCCATTGGTTTGCCCATGGTGACAATATCAGGCTCAACACCGTGATATTCGAATCCCCAGAAAGCCTCACCTAATCGAGCAAATCCCGGCTGAACCTCATCACAAATAAACACACCGCCCACTTCACGAACCGCTTCTACCGCTTGCTTCAATACCCCTTTGGGCTCAATGAAAATACCATCTGAGGAGAAGACAGAGTCCACTAATAACGCCGCGACTTTAACTCCACGTAACTCCAAGGTAGCAATCGCCTTTCTAACCGCCGCCGCAAAACCTAAGGCAATATTGTCGCCATATGCTTGCTTAGAAGGAGGCGCGATAGTGACAATGTGTTTGGGTAAGCCGCCTTTTTTAATAATAGATGGCGAGACTTCCGTCACCGCCGACGTATTTCCATGATAGGCTTCTTCAGTAACAATAAAGCCTGTGCCCCCAGAGGCTTTTTTCGCCAATCTAAGGGCTAAATCATTTGCCTCACTACCTGAACAGGTCATAGCAACATTTGATAATGATGCTGGCAGTGTTGATTTAAGGGCTTCAATATAGTCGTCAACAATATCGACTAAGTAGCGTGTGTGAATATTCAATGTGGCAATTTGTTCTGATACCGCTTTTACAACATTGGGATGACAGTGACCTAAGGTCGGGACATTATTGTAAAAATCTAAATACCGTTTGCCATCAGCAGCAGTAACCCAGCAGCCTTTGGCTGAGACCATTTCAATCGGATCTTGATAAAACAAGACGGAACCAGCCCCTGTATTATCCAAGCGACGTTTTACTCGCTCCTTGTGGCCGCCTACATTGGCTTGAAACGCATTCATATCGAGAATGCCTTTTTCACTTAGTTGCTCATAGTGTCCGATATCCATCCCTTGCTGTTGCATATAATCAAGTGCTAACTGAATGGTGCCTTGCGTATATTTTTCTAAGCCCGCCTCTCTTGCCGTTTCGGTTTCAGAGTGCCCGGCTACCCAAGCGGTGAGTAATAAGCGACGGAACATAACAAATGTCGGCAACATTTTTTGATGTTCTTCAGCTAATTCAGTCACTGATTGATAACCTTTTATCCATGCCTGTTGTAGCTCGGGTAACAGGGGTGAATCTTCTAAAAATGACACCGCAGAAGCAAAATCATACATAAACCAACTAAAGCCACAGTCATCAAAATCTATAACGCCCAATGATTGATCTGAAGACAGTAAATTTGCCAACCTTAAATCGGCATGAACCAGACCGAATCTGTCACTATCATCACCATAGAGATGCAGTTTATCTTCCAGCAGATTGATAACATCTTGCAAAATGGCCTTTCCCTTCTCATCAAGACCTAGGGCTTTTTGCCATTTGCCCCACAGGGGTTCATCACCAAAGGCAGTTTGATGATTCCATGTTTTTCTTATAAACGTATCAGGTAAAGTCCATTCGCTTGCATGTTGGTGTAATTTCGCTGATGTGGCACCTAACAATTCAAATCCTTGAACCAAAGACGCATCTTCACTCGGTTGCTGACCAGGCATAAACTCAAATGCCACCACGTAACGCTCAATACCATCATCTAAAAATGACGCCATGAGTTCACCATTTTTCATCCTAAGCGGTTCTGGTGTATTGACAATATTTTGCTCTCGTAATGATTCCACCCAATGTAACTCGGATAAGACTTCTTCTTGGGTATGATAATGAGGGCGATGCACTCGGAAAATGGTTTTTTTTCCGCTATTTTTATCCGTCACCAAAAACGTCGCATTTTCAGATACAGTAAGTAATGCCACCGATAGCTCAGCGCCGACTTCCCATTGTGGCAGAAGGGTTTTCAGCCCATCTGACAGTCTATTTACAAACGCATCATTGTATAAACCAGACATTATTCAAACCTCATAATCGTTAATTCCTGATTCAATTTATAACGCCAGAATGTTTGACTTGCAATATTTTTGTTGCAAAGTTAAAAATTTATGCTAAAAATACACTTAACGACATTCAATAACTTAAGGAGATTAGACCCCATGTCATCAGTAAAAAATAAAGCCGTCATCGTCACCGGTGGTTCTAAAGGTATCGGTAAAGGTATCGCAAGCGTTTTTGCCAAACAAGGCGCTAAAGTTATGGTAGCGGCTCGTGGTGAAGCGGCGGCAAAAGAAACTGTAGAAGAAATTGTTCAAGCCGGCGGTATTGCCGAATACTTTTTATGTGATGTATCCAATTGGGACTCTGTTCAAAAGTTGATCGCGCACACCAGCAAGACCTTTGGTGCTGTCGATATTTTGTGTGCTAATGCAGGCACTTTTCCACAGAAGAAGATTGTTGATTTAACACCTGATGATTGGGATGACATTATGGCAGCCAATCTTAAGAGCACCTTCTTATGTGTTAAAGCCTGTATTCCTGAGTTCGAAAAAGCAGGGAAAGGTCGCGTTGTATTAACTTCATCCATCACCGGTCCTATAACTGGCTACCCTGGCTGGGCTCATTATGGTGCCACTAAAGCTGGTCAACTTGGCTTTATGCGTACAGCGGCCATGGAGTTAGCTCCGTACAACACTACTATTAATGCCGTTATGCCAGGTAATATCTATACCGAGGGCTTAGCTAGCTTAGGCGAAGAATACTTAAACAGTATGGCAGCGGCTATTCCGTTAAAGCGTTTAGGAGCGACAGAAGATATTGCTAATGCGGCGTTATTCTTTGCTTCAGATGAAGCGGCTTACATTACTGGACAACAAATCGTTGTTGATGGTGGCCAAACACTACCCGAATCAATGGATGCCATAGCTGAGATGTAAAAGCCTATTTGCGATAGTGTTAACGAAAAAAAGGCACTGCTCGAAGCAGTGCCTTTTTTGTATTTGAAGCTAGTGGCTTAGGTTTAAGCAACCGAAGCTGCGTCTAGCTCAGCACTCGCCACTTCACTGGCAAGCATTTTTATTGCTACAAATTTAGAGGTTGGTGTAAAGGTTTTATCACCATAACTTTCCAAAGGTACCAGAGGATTAGTCTCTGGATAATAAGCAGCGGCCTGACCTTTAGGGATGTCATAGCTCAGTAAGGTAAAGTTGGATACGCGTCTTTCAACACCATCTTCCCACACCGTGACTAAGTCGACTTTTTGACCATGTTCTAAGCCTAAACGTGCAATGTCTTCTTCGTTAGCAAACACCACATCGCGCATACCATACACACCGCGATAACGGTCATTCAGGCTGTATACCGTGGTGTTATATTGATCGTGAGAGCGCATAGTTTGCAAAATCAGATCAGGCACTTGACCATTAGATGTGACTCTGGCATCTAACAATGTTTTAGGTAATGGATTGGCCATAAAGGTGGCTTTACCCTTAGGTGTATCCCATTCGTATCTTGCTGCAGGATTCCCCAAGTAAAAGCCACCTGGTTCGTCTATTTTCTTGGAAAAGTTATCAAAACCTGGAATCACATCGGCGATTAAATCACGAATACGATCGTAGTCTTCAATCAACCACTCCCAATCAACCGGATGATTACCTAATGTTGCTTTCGCGATCCCAGCAATGATGGATGCTTCTGAACGCAGTAACGGAGAAAACGGTTTCAATTGCCCATAGGAAATATGCACCATGCTAAAGGTATCTTCTACTGTAACGCCTTGCAGGCCCGATTTCTGAATATCCCGCTCAGTCCTGCCTAAGCAAGGAAGCACCAGTGCATCTTTACCTGTGACCAAATGAGTACGATTTAATTTAGTGGCGATATTCACCGTCAACTCACAATTAGCCATAGCTTTGTGAGAACGCTCAGTATCTGGTGTAGCTTGAACAAAATTACCACCTAAACCGAAAAACACTTTAGCTTCAGATTTTTCCATAGCTGCAACAGCTTTAACAGTTGTATGACCGTGTTCGCGCGGTACATCGAATTTAAAGCGTTTTTCTAAGGCATCTAAGAACCACTCAGGTGGTTGCTCATCAATCCCCATCGTACGGTCACCCTGGACGTTACTATGACCACGGACAGGCGATAGACCAGCACCTGGACGACCGATATTACCGCGCAATAATTGTAGATTAACAATTTCCTGAACGGTTTGAACGGAGTGAACATGCTGTGTAACACCCATCGCCCAACACATGATCACCCGTTCGGCTTTGCGGTAAATTTTGGCAGCCATTTCGATATCCGCCAGCGTTAAACCTGATTGTTCCTCAATCAGTTCCCAAGAGGTGGCATCCACTTCGGCTAGGTATTCATCAAGATCAATCGCGTGCTGTTTAATGAACGCATGGTCGAAGATCGCTGCTTTACCATTTTTCTGTGCTTCACGTTCCCACTGGAGAAGAAACTTAACCATGCCGCGAATAGCTGCCATGTCACCACCTAACGCAGGTCGTAAATAAGCGCTATTGGTTGGTTCTGATTCATTGGTCAACATTTCGATGGGGTTTTGTGGATGTTGGAAGCGCTCCAAACCACGTTCTTTCAGCGGATTAAAACAGACCACATGTGCACCACGTTTCACAGCTTCACTTAATGGCTCCAGCATGCGCGGGTGATTTGTACCCGGATTCTGCCCGATGACAAAGATGGCATCTGATTCAGCAAAGTCTTCATACGTGACCGTACCTTTACCAACACCGAGACTTTCTGACATACCAATACCACTGGCTTCATGGCACATATTTGAACAATCAGGGAAATTATTGGTGCCGAAGGCACGAACGAAAAGTTGATAGAGGAAGGCGGCTTCATTACTGGCACGACCAGAGGTATAGAATTCGGCTTGGTGTGGAGAGCTTAGTCCGTTTAGATGCTTGGCAACAAGATTGAATGCTTCTTGCCATGTGACAGGTTCGTAATGGTCAGTGTCTGAGTTATAACGCATTGGATGCGTGATACGACCTTGTGATTCTAACCAAAAATCACTTTGTTTTAGTAATTCAGTATTCGTATGTTTTTCAAAAAATGCGGGCGTTACTTTACGGCCAGTTGCTTCCCAGTTGACTGCCTTGGCACCATTTTCGCAGAATTTAATAACGCCTTTTTCAGGTGTCTCACCCCAAGCACAACCGGGGCAATCAAGGCCGTGGTCTTGGTTGGTTTTTAACATCGCACGAATATTATGCATGGCATTTTTACTGCCAAGCCAATTCCGTGTAACACTTACAAGGGCACCCCAGCCAGCAGCTGCGCCTGTATATGGTTTGTAATGACTCACTAGAGCTATCTCCGAGACATGAAAATAATAACAGCAGACGACTCACAAATATAGGTGATGTTGAAGCGTCTCTACCGAAAAATTTAAGTGAGATCAGAACGGCATGTTCTGCGTGATGAATCAAGATTTATTGAGAATAATAATCCCGTCATCCTTCTGATCATTGCGATCACGTGCATTATAATTTTTTCCTTATAAAGCATCAATTAAACTGCAAAGTTCAGGAAGATTTTCCTAATTTATGCTGAATGTTTAATTTCGTAATGTTCTTAACACAAGCTTAACTTAGGACACGTTAAAATTGTGTCATTACATTGCTCACCAAATTGAAAGCGGAATCATCTCGCCAGGCCATGGTTCCCTGACAGCTAATTTAACACTGTAAAGTCACCATTCATCATTCAGCCAATAAGCGCTGATGATATTACGCAGATCTAGGATTACATTTGAATGAAAAACACGCTGGTTCCGACACCGACGTTGATCTTATTACTGGCAGCTCTAATGGCAATGACACCATTGGCCATAGATGCCTACCTACCCGCCATTCCTACAATGGCAGATTATTTTAATGTCAGTGTGCATGACACCGAAATATCGCTAAGTGTCTTTCTTGCTGGGTTTGCTCTTGGTCAGATTATTGGTGGTCCGTTCTCAGATCACTTTGGTCGCCGAGCGTCAGTGGGGACAGGCCTTAGCCTTTTCTGTATTGGCACACTAGGTATTTTATTCAGCCCTGATATGCACACTTTATGGGGATTTAGAGTACTAGAAGCTTTTGGTGGTGGTTTAGCAGCGGTGAACTCTTCTGCCGTCATTCGAGACCTTAGTCAGGGCAGTGATAGTGCTAAACACCTATCAAATATTGCTATTGTGATGATGCTGGCTCCCCTCCTTGCTCCCCTGATTGGTATGGGCTTGTTATTTATCAGTGGCTGGAAATTAATTTTTATTTTCTTACTGACCTATGGCTTATTAATTGGCTCGGTTTTATTTTTCAGGTTACCGGAAACGC
>DRHY01000325.1 GCA_011052985.1 Methylophaga thalassica | reverse complement strand
TTAGCTTGTAAGACCGCGTTAGATTTTTACTAATCTAACTCAGCAAAATGAAAGAGCCCGATATCATCGATGTCGGGCTTTTTTTGTTCAGCAAGTGTTCACCCAATACCTGCGATCATAACCATAAATACAAGGATAAATTCTAATGGTCAGTTATGACTCATTTTAACTGACGAATAGAAAATTATTCCCTTATTTAAGACAAATTAATTGACTTCATTTTGAGTAATATGACTTTTTTAAATCTGACATTGGCAATCAGTGCTGGCCTTATATCTGCTAATACTCTAGCTGATGAATTGGCACAGCTGCAGGAAAATCCAGATAACTGGGTCATGCCTGCAGGAAATTATAATAATCAGCGTTACTCAGTGTTGAATGAAATTGATAAAACTAACGTGGCTAGTTTGAATATGGCCTGGTCCTTTTCAACAGGTGTACTTCGTGGGCACGAAGGCAATTCGTTAGTTCTCAATAATACGATGTATGTTCATACTCCCTTTCCTAATACCGTTTATGCATTAGATTTAAATCATGATGGTGCAATCAAGTGGAAATATGAACCAAAGCAAAGCTACGATGAAACGGTTCCCGTGATGTGTTGTGATACCGTCAACCGTGGACTTGCTTATGCTCAAGGAAAGATCTTCCTCAATCAAGCGGATACAACCCTAGTCGCTCTAGACGAAAATGATGGAAGTGTTATTTGGTCTGATAAGCGAGATGACCCAAGCACTGGAGCAACCAGTACGGGGGCTGCATTTGTATTTAAAAATAAAGTATTAGTGGGAATATCAGGCAGTGAGTTTGGCATCAGAGGTTATGTCCAAGCATATGACTTAGATGGAAATACTCAGTATAAAGCCTATAGCACAGGTCCGGATGACGAGATGTTAATCGATCCAAAACACACACTGTCGATGCTTAAACCGGTGGGCAAAGATTCTTCAATTAAAAGCTGGCAAGGTGACCAGTGGAAAATTGGTGGTGGTGTGACGTGGGGCTGGTTTTCATACGATCCTGACCTCAATTTATTTTATTATGGCACGGCTAATCCATCAACATGGAATCCACTGCAAAGACCAGGGGACAACAAATGGACAATGTCATTATTTGCTCGAGATCTTGATACCGGTGTGGCCAAATGGGTCTACCAAATGACGCCTCATGATGAGTGGGATTATGACGGAATCAATGAAATTATTCTAGCCAATCAAAAAATCAATCATAAACAACGTAAAACAGCGGTTCATTTTGATCGTAATGGCTTTGCCTACACAATGGATCGGAAAACGGGGGAATTACTGTTAGCTGAGAAATTTGATCCTTCGGTTAACTGGTCAAAAGGGGTAGACCTAAAGACTGGTCAGCATCAGCGTGTAATGGCGTATTCACCTGCTTATCATGGCGAAGATGAAGTTACAGAGGGCATTTGCCCTGCAGCACTTGGCTCAAAAAATCAACAGCCAGCCGCTTATTCACCTAAAACGGGACTCTACTATGTGCCCACTAATCATGTTTGTATGGACTACGAACCATTTGAAGTGAGTTATGTAGCAGGCCAACCCTATGTTGGTGCCAGTATTACGATGTATCCAATTGAAGGCGATGAAAATAATCTAGGTAATTTTATTGCTTGGGATGCTCGTGAAGGCAAGACTATTTGGTCTAATCCTGAGCGTTTTTCCATTTGGTCAGGGGCGTTAGCAACTGCATCGGATATTGTTTTCTACGGCACATTAGAAGGGTATCTCAAAGCCGTTGATGCACAGAGTGGGCGAGAGTTATGGCGTTTCAAAACACCTTCGGGAATTATTGGCAATGTGAATACCTATAGTTATGAAGGTAAACAATACATTTCAGTGTTATCCGGTTTGGGTGGTTGGGCAGGTATCGGCATGGCGATGAATTTGAAAAATGACGCAGATGGCGATGGCGCCGTTGGTTTATATCGGTCATTGTCTAATTGGACAAGTTTGGGTGGGGTGTTGAGTGTTTTCAGTCTGTGACCATTCCCAAGAATCTCTTCGTACACCGTTACGCGATATCAAAGAGTAACGATTTTTTTCATCATCTGTTTCAAATGATGAATTTAACAATAATATGCAATAGTATTTTAGTGAGGTCTAATAAGTAAATGACAAACATCATTCTGATTGATGATCATGAAGTAGTTCGGTCAGGAGTCAAACGTATCATTGATGATCAGCCTGATTTACACGTAGTAGCAGAAGCGGCTGATGCAAATCAAGCATACACACTCTACCAAGAATACGAACCTGATGTGTTGATCATGGATGTGAACACGCCTGATTCAAGTGGTATCTCTGCACTAGCACAGGTCATCGCTCGTTTTCCTGACGCAAAAATTTTAATGTTTGCGATGCAGTCTGGTTCTTCTTTTGCTATTCAAGCAATGACGGCTGGTGCTAAAGGTTATTTATTGAAAACAAGTTCAACAGAAGAAATGTTGACTGCCATCCGTCAAATTGCCATGGGTAATAGTTATTTGAGTGCGGAGGCAGCACAAAAACTTGCACTACATAATATTTCAGATAAAACAAATCCTACCCATGCTTTAACACCTAGAGAATTCGAAATATTTCGTCTATTAGCTGAGGGCGCTGAAGCGGAAAAAATTTCAGAGCAACTAAAAATTGGCTTGAAAACGGTAGCAAACTACCAAACTCAGCTTAAACAAAAACTAAATATCTCGACACCAATACAGTTGGTCAGATTAGCGATACAGCATGATATAATTAGCATTTCCCCAATTGCTTCCTGAATGTAATATGAGTTAATCATATTTACGCAGGGAGAAACTCCTAGTGCTATAGAGGAAAAATAGGAATAAAGTACGTCTCAGTGGTTATATTGCTAACCGCATATAAAACCTTAAAAAAATGAATGAGGTACTTTAAATGAAGCTGAAAACACTATCAATCGCAATGATGTCACTTGCCGTACCAGGCATGGCTACAGCCGCAGACGAATTGCTAACAATGCAAAAAGACGCAAGTAACTGGGTAATGCCAGCTGGTAACTACAACAACCAGCGTTACAGCG
>DRHY01000324.1 GCA_011052985.1 Methylophaga thalassica | reverse complement strand
GACGGCCCCATAGGCGATATTGGCATTGATTGCCCAGTCACGCAGCTCAGTTACATAGGCGAGTAGGGTAAAGAGCACAAAGGGTAATACACCTGCATAACCAAGTAGTTGAATAAGCTTTTTAGCAGCCAAATTTGTCTTTTTATGCGGACTAGCTAGGGCATTGCTGTGAATAGCAGCATCTCCTCCGCCAATGAACGTTCCCTCTACAAAAACCTGAGGTAAAAATGTATAGCGAGTTTTCTGTTTTAACTCCTGAAACAGGGCTCGTGAATCACTATCCCCCATGCTCAGTTCTATTTCTTCGAAAACAATGTCTCTAGCTTTAAGTGCTCTTCTTAAAGCGTCCATTTCGGTAACTGGACTTTTAAACACCACAACCGGTGCTGACTGTATCAAATTTTTTAATTGAGTCTCAGGAGCCATGGTTCCAATATTCCATTGATTATGTGTAATTTACATACACGTATCAATATAGACGGTCACTGATA
The DNA here is from genome assembly GCA_011052985.1 of Methylophaga thalassica. GTDB lineage: Bacteria > Pseudomonadota > Gammaproteobacteria > Nitrosococcales > Methylophagaceae > Methylophaga > Methylophaga aminisulfidivorans_A. The sequence goes on along the minus strand of DRHY01000324.1, from coordinate 5,059 downwards.
AAATATTTGTCAAATCACTGTTGAAGTAGTTATCACTAGTGGTTTGATCATATAAATTATAGTAAACAAAAAAGTTGAAAAACTAGTACTAAAGTACGATAGTGCATCGTGCATTTACCTGATATTATTTTTTTAAATAATTCACCTAGAGATTGAAAAATGACTATTGCTAAAATTTTCACTGCTAGTATTTTGGCACTTTGTGTTAGCCAAGTGGTTCATGCAGACCCTGTAGAGATAGGTGCTATGTCACTTCTCAAAGAATATAACTTGATTACACTGGGTGATGTTACCAGTACCTCTGAAGTTGAAGGTAATGCGCTAATCGGCGGTAATGTGAACGGTGGTCAATACAATATGCGTTCGACATCGAACGCTAGCGTAGCCTCTTTAACGGTTGCTGGTAACACTACAGGAAATATCATCACTAAAGGCAAAGGTCTTAACGTGGGTGGTGATGTCTCGGGTAATATCACCATGAATGATGGTGGCGATGCTTATGTTCAGTCTGTGTCTGGAGCGCTGACTAATAATGCCAACGGGAATGGCTCAACCTCTGTTGTTGGTTATATTTCGGGAACGGTAAACACCAATGGTGGTAAAACCACGGTTGGTGGTGTTACTCCACCAGTGAATGCTGCAACAGAGGTTTCTAATGCAGCCGCAGTGCTGAGTTCATTTTCTAATCAACTTGCAGCAGCAGGATCGAATAGTAGTTTTGAAATTACAGGTGGGAAAGTCACCTTTAACGCCACAGCTGACAGTAATGGACTGGCAGTATTTGCGATTGATAACGCGGCCAGCTTTTTTGAAAATGCCCACGAGTTTGCTTTCAACGTCGGTGATGCAACCAGTATTTTATTCAACGTATCTGGTGCTCTTGATTCAACACTGAACCTACATGCTAACTTCTTGGCTGGTTTTGCACCAAATCACGGCGATAAGCTGTTATGGAATTTTCTGGATGCAAAGAGTATTAATATTCTGGCCCAGTTTGGTGGCAGTGTTTTAGCATTAGGTGCGGATGTCACAACAGATGCAAACATAGAAGGTACATTGGTCTCAAAAAGCCTAAATCAGAATGCTGAAATTCACTCAAAACCGTCAAGCTTCATACCACCACCAATCTCGGCTGTACCCGTTCCACCTGCATTATTTCTCTTTGCACCAGCCTTGTTAGGTTTTATGGGATTACGTCGAAAAGCGGGTATCGTTAAAGCAGCATAAAACCACAAAAAATCTTATCAAAGCCACCTCAGATAGGTGGCTTTTTTTTGCTTATTATTCACTAATCGAGAGGCTAGTATATCGGGCCAATCAAATCCAGATGGGTCAGATAGACACGAAGATCAAACTCCAGCTGGTGATAGTTAGGCTCCATATAGACACAGAGTTTATAAAAGGCTTTGTTATGGTCTTTTTCTTTAAGATGAGCTAATTCGTGGACAATGATCATATTCAAAAAGTCGACAGGACCTGTTTTAAAAACAGCACCAATTCGCATTTCATTTTTGGCTTTTAATTTATTACCCTGAATGCGAGATACGTAGCTATGAAAGCCTAATGCCTGATGGAGCACATCGAGTTTATCGTCATAGATGACTTTACTGAGCGGATTGGACTGACGAAGATAGCGATTTTTATATTCAATCACGTAATCGTAAAGAGCCTTATTGGTTTTTACGCCATGCGTCGTTGGATATTTGTTGATTAAAACGTCTGTCAGTCTTTTTGTATCAACTAATGTTTTAATTTGTTGCTGAAGATGGTCTGGGTAAGACCGTAAATATTTCAACTCAGCCATCACGCTTGTCTTAGCAGGGCGATTTTTAATAAGGCCGCAACAGACATAGCATCGATGATTTCTCCATTCATCGCCATTTCAATCGCTTCTTGTAATGGGAGTCTAAGCAACTCAATATCTTCTGTGTCTTCGAGTTGCTGCTCGCCAGGAGTTAATCCTGTTGCAAGAAAGATATAGGCTTTTTCATCACTGACAGAATTGCTCGTTCGTAATTCCAGTATTTGCTCCCAGTGAGTGGCAGTTAAACCCGTTTCTTCTTTTAGCTCACGTTGAGCAGCAGCTAAAGGTGGTTCATTGAGTGCACCACCGCCTTCAGGAATTTCAATGGTGGTTTCATTATTTGGATAACGGCTTTGTTTTACTAGCCACGTATTGTCATCTTCATCGATAGCGATAACACCTACCGCGTGTGATTTAAAGTGAATGACGCCATAAATGCCTTCGGAACCATTAGGTCGAATGACCTCTTCGTGACGTACTTGAATCCAAGGATTTTCATAAGCGATACGCTGTGACTTTTGTTGCCAGCCACCAATTTTGGTTTTTGTCATGGTTGAGTATGAATAGTGTTAAATGAAGAAATGGTAAGAGGTTTTTAAGCTATTGTCGCCTGAGTGATGAAATGAGGAAGCGGAAAACGACCACGCTTCCTCATTAAATAGGGCTAAATTACTGACGAGTGAGCGTTGCACAACCCGCGATGGCATTTTCAAATGTCTCGACATAACAAGCACCGATGCTATTGTCATCAAGAATACGTCCATGAACAAACCCATGACTTGGGGTCGATACCCAAGTAAACGATTTGTTGTCTGGATAAATCACACCAAAAAAGTTTTTCACACCGTCAGCATAGATAAAGGTGCCACGAAAGCGACGATCTTTTTGCTCAGTGATGGTAACTGTTTTGTTATCCCACGTCTTATAGCCTTTTTCTTCTGAAACCGTCTCGTTGATGCCACTCCAGGTACCAATAAGATTGGGAATTTCTTTGGCTTTAATTTGGGTGTTGTAATAGTAGTAGCCAATACCTGCTGTATTAACAAGCACTAATAGCCATAAAAGAAACTGTGAACCAGCAAAACCACGTTGTTTTATTATCATTATATTTTCTCTCTCAAACAATTGAATTAGTTAAAGTAAAGCGCTAACGATAATAAAGCAATGTGTCTGCATTACATAGCCAAATATCCTCTACAGCTTTAACCTTGCTTTCACATCATATATATCAACATCGCTGTTTATGTTGAGTCTGAGACAGTAAAAAATGCAGATCGTCTGGTTCAAACGAGATCTTCGCGTTAGTGATCACGCGGCCTTAATGCTTGCAGCGCAACAAGGACAGGTGTTGCTACTCTATATTCTGGAGCCTGAACTTTGGCAGCAACCTGATCTAAGTAACCGGCATTACTTATTTCTAAAAGACTGTCTCTATGAACTTAATTCAGCGCTAACAACGCTTGGTGTGCCACTTACCCTAAGAGTAGGGGATGCCGTTTCGGTACTTGAATCACTGAGAAAAGAACTCGATGTAAAGGGTCTGTGGTCACATCAGGAAACGTGGAATGGTTGGACCTTTGAGCGTGATAAACGGGTTAAAAACTGGGCACTGCAAGCGGATATTCCTTGGCATGAGCCAACTCAAAATGGCGTTATTAGACGATTATCAGACCGTGACGGATGGGCGAAACGTTGGTACCAGATAATGAGTAAACCATGTTATGCCATACCTTCGGCATTGGTCGGACGTCATCTTGAAAACGATACCTTACCCACGGCAGAGTCACTAGGATTGGCTGAAGACGGCTGCGAGCAAAGACAGCTGGGTGGAATGCATCATGCTCAACAATTGCTTGATAGTTTTTTACACCAACGAGGCATGATATACACCAAGGAGATGTCCTCACCTGTGACCGCATTTGATAGTTGTTCTCGGCTTTCACCCCATCTTGCATTCGGTACCGTATCGATACGGGAGGTTTTCCAAGCAGTGGAGTTTCGAACGGCTGACATTAAACATGAGGCTTACGGCACTAAATCTCTGTGGCGAAGTGCTATGCGTTCCTTTTCGGGGCGTTTACGTTGGCACTGTCACTTTATGCAAAAGCTGGAGGATGAACCTCGTATTGAGTTTGAGAACATGCATTCTGCTTATAATGATGTACGTGACCCTGATTCAAATCAGTCTTATTTTGAGGCATGGAAAACAGGCCATACGGGCTTTCCGATGATTGATGCATGTATGCGTGCCTTAATCGCCACGGGATGGATTAACTTTAGAATGCGCGCCATGCTAATGAGCTTTGCTAGTTATCAACTCTGGTTAGATTGGCGAGCACCGGCTTTGCATCTTGCTAGATTGTTTACAGATTACGAGCCGGGCATTCACTATTCTCAGGTGCAAATGCAGTCAGGTACAACGGGTATCAATAGCATCCGTATTTATAACCCAATCAAACAAGGTATCGATCAGGATCCTAATGGCGACTTCATCAGACAATGGATCCCCGAACTTGCGAACATGCCCACGCAATATATTCATCAACCATGGACACGCCCTTCATTGATGAATGGTTACCCAGGACCTATTGTAGATGAAGCAATGGCAAGAAAAGCCGCCGCCAGCCAGTTATATCCCCTCAGAAAAGCGACCTATCACAGACAGGAAGCGGAAAAGATTGTTAAAAAACACGCTAGCCGTAAACAGTCAGCAGCCAAGCGAAAAGCAAAAGCCGAAACAAAGACGGCTTTGACTCAAGGTGAGTTATTGTTTTGAAATGGTAATCATTGGGCCTATTAGTGAATTCGATGCAGGTCTGGTAACAAACGATCAAACTCTGCTTTTACCACCTGATAACATTCATACACACGTTTTTTTAGGCTGAATTGGGTAGTTGTGAGGGTGGGACTATTCAAAAGTGACATTATATTTTTGTAGCAATAGTGTCTCTTTTTCACCTTTCATTGCTACACGCCCTTCATTCCATATTTGTATCAGCTTTAGTCGTTTTGCCTTGGGTATATTTTTGGAGAAGATCGGCATTTCTACCAATTTGTTCTCTAAACCGGGGCTAATTATTCGAAGGTCATTCTGGAGATTGAGACGATGAAGAGTATGTTGAAGTACCAAAACATTATCAGCGTATATGTCGACTCGGTTGGCTTTAATCATTTGAAAGATTCGATCCACAACATCATCGGTTCCAGCAATGACTTCAACTAAGCCTGAGTGCTCAGGGGCATCAATATAGTCCT
>DRHY01000323.1 GCA_011052985.1 Methylophaga thalassica | reverse complement strand
TGCGAAGACCGTTAACGTCATCTATTCTCTGAACAGCAGCAGAATTAAGATCGGCACTAAAACTTTGATCACGAAGTACCGTAAATCCTTCCTTTAGGCTCAATTGGAACCAATCACGACAGGTGACGCGATTACCAGACCAGTTATGGAAGTACTCATGGCCAACAATACTCTGAATAGTATAGAAATCATCGTCTGTGGCTGTTTCTGGTGTTGCTAACACACAGGCAGCATTAAAGATGTTTAAACCTTTATTTTCCATGGCACCCATATTGAAATCATTCACCGCGACAATCATAAATACATCGAGATCATATTCACGGCCGTAGGTTTCCTCATCCCAGCGCATTGATTGTTTTAATGACGTCAACGCGTGATCGCATTTATGCTTGTTCTCTGGGTCGACATAGATACGTAAGGCTACTTCACGTCCGCCCATGGTCGTGAAATGATCTTGTTGGCAATAAAGGTCACCCGCCACTAAAGCAAACAGATAACTAGGCTTAGGATGAGGATCGTGCCAGCGAACCCAGTGACGCCCGTCGTTAAAAGTGCCTTGTTCATCCAAATTACCGTTCGACAGCATGATTGGCCACTTATCCACATCAGCTACCATAGTGACAGTAAAAATAGACATCACATCTGGACGATCAGGATAGTAGGTAATACGTCTAAAACCCTCAGCTTCACACTGCGTACACAATAAGCGACCAGAATGATAAAGACCTTCAAGAGCTGTATTTTTATCAGGTTCAATAAGGGTCGTAATTTCTAATTCAAACTGATCGGGCACAGCGTTTAATATCAATGATGTGTCTGTTAAGACATAATCATCTTCGGTCAGTAAAACACCATCCAGTTTTACCGAAACCAACTCAAGTGTTTCACCATCAAGCTGACATTGTTTAGAACTATCATCGCTATTGCGTTGCATTTTCAGATGACTGATAACACGCGTTTTGCTTTTGTCGAGATCAAAATGTAGGTGTACTTCATCCACAAGAAATTCTGGTGGTCGATAATCAGCTAATAAGGTAACTTTTGGCGATTGTTCCGATGCCGATGAATCCATTGTTGAAGGTCTCTTAGTTAAAATCGTTGATTGTCATTACTGACCATACATCGTAGGCCGGAGTTTCGTAGGGGTGAGCTTCTATTAAGGCGTGTAATATAGATGCTATTTTGTCTGCAGGACAGAGTGTTTCAACGCGATACTCACTGACAAGTTCAAGCGTCTCTTTCTCGCCAATAAACGGCTGACTGCCCTCTAAAGGTTTAAATTGTCCTGTTCCAAGGGTTTCCCAGCTGCACTGCTCATAACCATCATAATGACCAGCACCAGCGGCAAACACAGCTCGTTTGACCATTTCTTTATGTGTTTCAGGGACAAAAAAAACTAACTTGAAAAACTGCCTTCCCGTCGTCACATCAACCGCCACTATCTAAAGCGCCACTTCTGGCCTAGTCCATTACCCGCTTCGCTATAAATGTTGCGACCATCCGGACTAAAACCAAGTGCTTCAATCACAACGCCAGGCTTTAGTTCGGCCTTGCGAGGTATTTTCCAACAACCATAAGCATGACCATCTTTGGCTCGCCAAACACACATTTCACGGTTTGGATGTCCTGTGACAAGATATTTGCCTTTTTGCGAATAAGCCAAGGCCGTAGTGGTGGTTTTGAATACCGGGAAATCTCCCCAAATTCCATCAACATCAATATCTGATGTGTTCAAAACAGCGGTCTGTTTTCCACTGCGAACATCCCAAATACGTGTCTGATCATTACCTGCAGAGCTCACTACAGAAGCGCCAGAAGGTGAAAATGTTACTAAGTTAACCGAGTTTCCATGTAACCAAGTACGTAGTTGTTTTCCTGTTTCTAAGTCCCACATTCTTGCCGTGTGGTCATCGCCTCCAGTTAAGCCATATTTACCGTTTGGTGAGATAGTGACCGTGTTAATCAACTGATCGATGTCTGACCCTACGGCTTTACCATCGTGTTTAAATATTTGGATAACGCGATTTCGAATCACATCAAAATAGACCGCGGTGCGATCTTGCAACGCCATCAACAGAAACTCACCTCTAGGTGATAAGGCAATATCTTTCACTGTGGTTGGAAAGGTTAACCTGGTCATTGGTTTACCATTTTCCATATTCCATAACACAATGATATTCGACTCTACCGTTGCGGCAACTTTACCATCATGTGAAAAAGCAACATCGGTCGTTGTGCCGGCATCACCTTCAGTATTTTGCCAAGCATATTTCAGCTCATTTTTTTCGATATCCCATAACTTGGCGGGTTCATCAATATCACCAACGAGTACATAACGTCCATCAGGTGAAAATGCGGCTGCATAGCTGCCATTAGTGCTGTGCTGCCAAGATTGCGTTGGCGTTCGCTCTTCAGTACAGGCGGTTAAGGTGCCAACCAACAATCCTATTAAGGAAAGTCGAATTGTGTTGCTGAGTATCCCTGTCATTAGGATCTTGGTAAGGTTACGCCTGCTTGGCCTTGGTATTTACCGCCTCGGTCAGCATAAGAAGTTTCACACACTTCATCGGACTCAAAAAATAACATCTGAGCCACGCCTTCATTGGCGTATATTTTAGCAGGGAGTGTTGTGGTATTGGAAAACTCAAGGGTGACTTGCCCTTCCCATTCAGGCTCTAGTGGCGTGACATTTACGATAATCCCACAACGTGCATAAGTGGATTTTCCTAAACACACTGTCAGCACATTGCGGGGAATTTTGAATGTTTCTACTGTTCGAGCTAAAGCGAATGAATTCGGCGGAATAATACAGACATCTGAGATGACATCAACAAAGCTGCTTTCATCAAAATTTTTCGGATCAACAATAGCTGAGTTGATATTGGTAAAAATTTTAAACTCGTTAGAACAACGTACATCATAACCATAGCTAGATGTGCCATAAGAGATAATACGTTCTTCTTCGCGATAACGAACCTGACCTGGCTCGAAAGGTGAAATCATGCCCTGCTCCGCCATACGGCGAATCCACTTATCCGACTTAATCATTTTAGAAACATCTACCTTGAATTAACTGACATTTATTATGGCTATTAAACCATACATACAGGATTGATGAAGACTACCTTAATCATTTTTAACGACAATATTAGGAAATGCTGAAGCATAATCCTTACCTTGCATTGCTAATCTGGCAGATACCTTTCTTGCGACTACTCGGTAGGCCATTGAAATATCACCATCCGGATCCGTAATAACGCTCGGTTGTCCTGAATCAGCATCTTCACGAATGGTTATATTTAGAGGCAGACTGCCTAAGAGGTTTATGTCGTATTGCTCAGCCATACGTTGGCCACCACCTGTGCCAAAAATATGCTCTTCGTGACCACATTGACTACAGATATGTGTGCTCATATTTTCTATCACACCGAGAACAGGCACTTTGACTTTCTCGAACATTTTGTATGCTTTGCGAGCATCGAGCAACGAGATATCTTGTGGGGTGGTGATGATAACAGCGCCACTGACAGGAACTTTTTGCGATAAAGTTAACTGAATATCACCAGTACCTGGTGGCAGGTCGATCACTAAATAATCCAGATCCTTCCAGTTCGTATCACCCAACATTTGTTGAAGGGCTTGAACAACCATGGGGCCACGCCACACCATTGGTTCTTCTTCATCAATAAGGTAACCGATAGACATTGATTGCAAACCATGACTTTCCACGGGTTCAATGGTTTTACCATCTGCAGATTCTGGACGTTTATTAACACCCAACATTCTTGGTTGGCTAGGACCATAGATATCCGCATCAAGAATGCCAACACTCGCCCCTTCAGCGGCTAAGGCTAAAGCCAAATTTACCGCGGTGGTTGATTTACCAACGCCACCTTTACCAGAACCAACAGCAATTATATTTTTCACATTCTCTAAAGCTTGGATTCCCTGCTGTACTTTATGCTTCTTGACCTTACTGATAATAGTCACATTGACTGATTCAGCACCTGCTTTCACTAGCGCCGCTTCAAGCTCAGACTCAAGTTGTGATGCATAACCTTTTACGTGATAACCAAGTGTCACCGTAATGTGTTGTGACGTGCCTTCTTGTTTGACCTCGATAGCTGGTTTTGTTTGTCCCAAGGCGATCGCTGTTGAAGGATCGACGTAATCTTGAATAACCTGCTCAATTTGAGTCGTGTCTAACATGTTTAATCCTGTTTTATGGGTGATATCAGCTTTATCATCACCCTATTCTAACGCTTACTACGCTGAGGTTCATCCACATAACTTATGCGGTTACTGGATAAAAAAACGCCATCATTGATGGCGTTATATCTTAAGACTTAGTTGGGGCCGTTAAGTGACGTTTGCAAGGGCCAATCGCGATAATTGAAGACTTGGCCTTGAGCTCGTACACGGGAAATCTCAGCAATATCCAAATCCGCATATAACCACTGAGCTGTGTCCAACTCGCCCTCAGCTAAAATACCGTTATCAGGAAAACCATAGTCTACGGGGGTATAAATACTCGCTCGGCCCGTATTCACATCAACCGCTTCTGACCACAGGGCCTGACCAAACGTGGGAGATTGTAAAACATAGCATTGATTTTCCAAGGCGCGAGCCTGACAGCCGATACGAACACGATGAAAACCTGCTTCCGTATCAGTACAGCTCGGTACAAGAATCATGTCAGCGCCGGCGGCGACTTGTTGGCGGGCAATCAGCGGAAATTCACTGTCATAACAGATATTGATGGCAAGACGTCCTAAATCCGTGTCTATAACCTTAATCTCATTTCCTGCTTTGATAAGCCATTGCTCATTTTCGAAGCGTGTCATGATAAGTTTATCTTGGTAGTCAATCAGGCCATCTATACCAAATAGGTTGGCTCGATTTCTAAAGCTACCATCGTCTTGAAGTACGGGGAAAGTACTGGCTAGGATCATGACGTCAAATTGTTTAGCAAGCTGTGAATATAAAGCATGATATTCAGCATAAACAGACTGCATGGAATGGAGTTGTTTACTTAGATCTTTATAAACCTCTTCACCAAACAAAGACGCTAATTCCATACTGCCATATTCGGGGAAGACTAATAGTTTGGCACCCTGTTGTGCTGCCTGATTCACCCACTGCGTTAATTTGTCTTCAAATTCGGACCACTGCCCGAAAAAGCTGATGTCATACTGTGAAACAGCTACTTTTACTTTACTCATTAAGGTTATCCGAAAATGCTCATATCAAGACAATTCGTTATTGCCATGAGCTAAGGTGAGATAAGACACGCAATGGTCTTTTTATAATTTTTTCATCCAGAATGTCATCGGCTTCGGAGACTCAATCTGTTCGCCCACTTCTTTCCAACTAAAGGTAGTATTCAGTTCGGGATGTTTTTCATAGCCTCGCTTACGCCAGAAAGAATCCAAGGGTTCATAATCGTCAGGTCGATTAGGATGATCATCTGGGCGCTGTACACCACAAAAGCAGCTGTGTTTGAACTGACCAATCTCTTTGGCATGCGCTTCGCGATGTTCAAAAAAACCAACACCTGCACCTTGCCCACGATACTGCGACAGCAACACAGACTCACCACAATAAAAAATAGTTTCTATGTCGTATCCGGCTGCAATAAAAGGCGCTTTGACTTCATCTGTTTCAAATGTCAGAGGAATCCCCGTTGAAGCACCGACGACGTCATCACCATCAAAGGCTAAAACAATCACACTATCGGGTGCTTCAATATAAGTTTGGAGGTATTTCTCTTCGTAATTCAGATCGCCATCATACAAATAAGGGTAATCGTGAAACACACGAATCCGGAGCTCAGCAAGCTCCGGAATGTATTGATTCAGTTCATCGCCAGACAGTCGTTGCAGTCTTAACATCATGACCTCTTCATTTAGCCAGCGACTTGGGCAATCCAGTCTTCGAGGTTGTAGTAGTTGGTGATGCGGGCTACTTTGCCATCACGAATCACAAAAAACGCACCTGCTGGTAAACGATATGTCTGGCC
>DRHY01000322.1 GCA_011052985.1 Methylophaga thalassica | reverse complement strand
TGCTTCCATACTGGCAAAGCTGTAACCTCCATCTTGGCCGCAATCTCTGCCTGAGCCAATGGTTTGGATGTCAAAGTACCCTTGGTCATTGGATACAACTCTAGGATACTTTTCGTCGCTGGCGTTGAAGCTGTATGAATTGTATATAGCTGTAGCTCTATTGTTAGGTAGTCCTTGGTAGATACTGAATGGAGGAAAGTTTCCCCATATAGATGCTCCATATTCACATACTAGTCTTGCTGTATTGACAATATAATCATCTCTTCCATCACCGGTTATATCTGCTCTAGTGATGTAACCAGGCTCAGCGCTTAATGCTGATTCAAACTCAACTACTCCGTATTGTGCACCTTCACATAACTCTTTTGCATCATTGAATTCTGCTTGTAATTCAGGTGGGTAGTTAGTCAAATATTCTATTGGTATAAGCTTGTCATTTGCATGGGAGTGTATGCTTAAAAATAATATGCTGATGACAGTAGCAAAGGGTAGGGCTTTTAAAAGCTTCATATTTCAACCTTAAATTATATTTCTCAGACCTGATTCTTGCACTATAAATAGCGCACAATTGCCGATCATTATGTTACGCAATATTATCGCATTAGTTACCAAAGGTACACCCCATATTTTGGATTTACAGGTATTAAAAAATCTATTATCTATCGTTATCTCATAAATGAGTCTATCTAGATAATTATTTTTATAAATGACTCAGTGCAAGTAGAGCTGACTATTTTTACCTGTGCGGGCACATTGGCACTCGCAAAATCCGGGCTTCTGGCTAGCAAACCCGCAACTACGAGCTATTTCGACTCTAATGATGAAAGTACCAATCTTGTTACCTCAGCAGGAATAAGTGCGGGTATCCATGCAAGTCTCACTGTATGAAGAAATTGGTAGATGTTCAAACCTTGCAAATGACAGCACGACGATATCAAATTTTTCTTGTTTTCGTAGTAACTCAAGCAACGTAATGTTGGTCAATATAGTGCTTTCTGGCAATGCATCAGTAGTGAGTACATGTCATTTATCTTGACTGCCAATGTCTACGCCATGACTGTCCAAAATTGCTGCAAATGCTTCTACATTTGAACCATTTGACGTACAGAGAACTTAGTAACACCTATCACAACTGCTAACTACTTTTAGTTAACATCGCTTTCTATGCTGTGTTATAGGAGTAAGAGACCTCTTCTTATACATAGACTTTATACTTTTAATAAATAAGACTGAAAGCATGACCTTAACAATTAAAATAAGAATAAGGGTTGCAAAGTACAAAGCTCTATTTTTATAATCAGGTCTAGCATACTGAAATATTGTTCAGTATGCTGAACATGTTTAAATTTGGTTTAGTCTCTAAAGAAACTAAACCGTATGGATTTAATGATATGGAAGCTTGGGATATGGTATCGAAAATTATATTACGACCAGATACCAATACTCTAACATTAGCTAGTTTCTATGGCTTATAGAAAATTAAGATCCAGTATTTTTAATCGTCTATTAGCTATTACGTAAACCGCGACCCAAAACGTACTTCTAAGGAAAATTTTCATGACATTGAAAATCGATTTGAATTCAGATATGGGTGAAGGGTTCGGCGCTTGGTCGATTGGTGACGATGTTGATCGCGATATTATGCCATTGATTAGCTCCGCCAATATCGCAGCAGGCTTTCACGCTGGCGACCCTTCCACTATGATTGAAACTTTGCGCTTGGCATCTCGTCATGGAGTATGTGTTGGCGTGCACCCAGGGTTCCGTGATTTAGTGGGGTTTGGACGTCGACACATTTCAGCGTCCACTGATGAACTGGTGAATGACGCTCTGTACCAACTGGGTGCTCTACGTGAACTTGCCAAACTTGAAGGCCTCAAGATGCATCACTTTAAATTACATGGTGCATTATTTATGCATGCAGCACGCGATAAGGAGTTTGCTGAAAAACTAACATCTGCTCTAGCGATTGTCTCTCCTGACTTATCTATTTACTGTTTAGCAAACTCAGCCATTGACCAGGCTGCAAAAAACGTTGGCTTGCAAAGAGTTCATGAGTTCTATGCAGATCGTGATTACGATGATGAAGGAAATATTGTATTCGTCCGGAAGGTTAAGCAACTTGATCCTGAGTTAGTGGCAAAAAAAGTGTTACGTGCATGCCAAAACAACGAAGTAGAGTCAGTCAGTGGAAAGATAGTGACTGTTAAATTCGACTCTGTCTGTATTCATAGTGATACTCCGGGGGCTCTTTCATTGATTAAAACGGTACGAGCAGCTCTTGATAATGCAGGTATTGAAGTATCCGCGCCTTAGCTTAAACATGATTTAAGCTGGGCATTTAAACGTAAACAACACAAGTGAACATAATTCCAAGGAAGACAATTATGAAAGATTTTGAAATTGAAGAGTTAACCATCACTGATATGCAAGCGCATCTCAAAAATGGGTCGATCACTGTGCGTAGTTTGGTTGAAGCATACCTTGAACGGATAGAGGCAATTGATAAATCTGGACCTGCTCTCAATTCTATCATTACTATTAACCCAATCGCTCTAGATGAAGCCGATCGCCTTGATGTACATTTTGCCAAGACAGGCGAATTTGTTGGTGCATTACATGGTGTGCCGGTGCTAGTAAAAGATCAAATAGAAACCAAAGATATGATGACCACTTTTGGTTCTATCGCTCAAGATGGCTACCAACCAAAAGATGATGCAACTGTTGTCAAAAAAATGAAGGCTGCAGGCGCCATTATCCTAGCCAAAACAGCATTGCCAGATTTTGCAACATCATGGTTTGGGTTCTGCTCGAAACAAGGTGAAACCAAGAATCCATATGTTTTGTCACATGATCCAGGTGGTTCTAGTAGTGGTACAGCTGCTTCGATTGCGGCAAATTTAGGATTGGTTGGAGTAGGCGAAGATACAGGTGGATCTATACGTTTACCATCCAGCTTTTCAAATCTTGTTGGTGTCCGTGTGACGCCAGGATTGATCAGTCGCGATGGCACATCACCGCTTGTTGTGTTTCAAGACACAGCCGGACCAATGGCACGTACTGTAACGGATGCGGCGCTACTTTTGGATGCGATGGTAGGCTATGATCCTGCAGATGAATACACGACCGCAGCATGTATCGCTAATCATAAAGGCAGCTACGCTGATGCACTGGATGCTAATAGTCTTAATGGCGCGCGTCTGGGTGTTATACGCAATGCTTATGGTTCAAATGATAATACTGAATCAGCAGAAGTGAATCAGATTGTTGACTCAGCTCTTGAAAATGCAAAGAATGCTGGGGCAATATTGGTTGATGTCGAAATTCCAGACATGATGGAACACATTACCGAAACCTCTCTGTATGGTTCGCATTCACGACATGATATTAATCAGTTCTTGGCTTCACGTGAAGACATGCCTACCAAAAGCCTCGAAGAAATCAAAGAAAATGGTACGTACCACCCCGTACTAGACCTCTTGATTGATATCTTTGAAGGGCCAGTAAATCCAGAAGATGAGCCTGACTATTTCCGAAAGCTTGCTGCTCGTGACCATTTTCAACGTCTAGTTGCCGGAATCGTTGCGAAAAACAACTTGGACGCGTTAGTATTCCCTTGTGTTCAAGTGCTTCCTCCGTCAAAGCAAGATGTCCGTGACGGTAAGCATCAAGTACTCACTTTCCCAACGAATACTTTAATTGCTTCACAGACTTGGATGCCTTCAATTTGTCTCCCTGCCGGATTCAGTGAAAGTGGTTTACCTGTGGGTATGGAACTGATTGTTTTACCATATCACGAGCCAGACTTATTCCGACTTGGTTATGCATTTGAACAGGCTAACAATGTACGTCGCAAGCCGGAATATCTATAACTTCTTGACTTTTAATAGCTGCCTTAATGCTTTGAAATATAGGCGTTAAGGCAATAGAATATAGTTTTATTGAAATGGTCTGATCTGTGTAACTTGTATCTCCCGATTGCGGAGTCTTAAGTATGGAGCCAACCTTAGACGTTAGGGTTTGAATGGCTGGCCGTATGAAGGAGTAGCCATTTTCTGTTTATATAAGCATCGTACGACGTGCTCTTCAATTTCAAAAGTATAGGTTTATTTTCTCAATGTTGTATTTACTGAGAATATTGGGTTTGTGACAAGGCTAGGGCAGTTCAATTATTATCTTAGACATCCATTAGAAGGATATTTCATTTCTCAAACAGATTGATATTCAACTCACAGTGTTTAGTTGAATTTTGTCAATCAACTATGCCTGATATCAGCGTGCTTTTTATGATACGTCCCATTTTTTAATTTAAGTATATCTTCGTATAAGTACTAAAAACCCACCTATCATCATTAACCTCAACTAGTACAATAATCAAACCTAACATTTTTGATTTACATGTTGCATGCAACGTGTAATAATCAAATCCAATCAAATAAATCATCTTTACAATTATTTGACCAGTTATCACGTCGAGATGACTCCTGTTGGATTAATAGTGTTGCAGTATTAACAATGTGGTTCTTCATGAAAGTGGCTGCACTTTTTGAATTGCCCTCTATAACTGATTGATGTAACTCGAGATGATCTTCAAAGGTTTCCATACAATTTCTTGAATGAGGAATCGTGGCAGAGCCAGCAATAAGAACTTGATTACGACAACTGCTAATGACATCAATTGCTTTTCGATTGCCTGCGATTTGTAAAAGAGCTAAATGATAGTCCCGGTCTGATTTTAGGGTTCCAGTGATATCTTCAGACATAGCTTTATTTTTAAAGACCTCGAAAATTTGGTTGAGCTGACTTAAATCTTCTTCTGTTCTTACTTCGGCAACTCTACTGATTAACGGAACTTCAAGCATCAAACGAATCTGAAATGACTCGATCATTGTTGCAAATGATGTTGGTAAAATTCGAATACCCCTATTTCTTTCTATTCGAACAATACCAATTTTTTCAAGCATTTGAGCCGCTTCTCTAACAGGTGTCCGAGATATACCACCAAGCATTTGACCCAACTCAGTGGCTGAATAAAGTACGTTAAATTGTAACTTATGGTTAATGATAGCATCCTGTAAAATTTCAAATGCTTCTTCAGCTAACGTTCTTGGCTTTTGAATTTGTTCCATACTATTTATCTTATTAAGGAGGTTTATATGAGTAATAACCATTATGGCATTATTGGAGGTGGAATCAATGGACTCTCTGTTGCTCGGCAATTACTTTTAGACTTCCCAGATTCTAGAGTAACTGTATTCGAAAAAGAAGTGGATGTAGCCCAACATCAATCAAGCCATAACTC
>DRHY01000321.1 GCA_011052985.1 Methylophaga thalassica | reverse complement strand
TATGTCGGTCGAATTCGTGAAGATATTTCATACGAAAATGGTCTAAATTTATGGGTTGTTGCCGACAATGTTAGAAAAGGTGCGGCACTTAACAGTGTTCAAATTGCTGAAGTCTTAGTAGAAAAATACCTATAACATGACTGGATATGGACGTTGAGGGGATGAAGATGAAGAAACAGCTGTTTGCAGGACTAGCAGTCGCAACCACGTTAGGTATTCTAACCCCTTTGACAAGCCAAGCTTTTGGTTTAGGTGAAATCAATGTCCTCTCGGCCTTAAACGAACCGTTTAAGGCCGAGATTAAAATCAACGCGCTAAAAGAAGAAGAAAAAGATAACTTCGATATAGGTATAGCCGGTAGCGATGAGTTTGATAAAGCTGGCTTAGATAGGAGTTTTGTTCTCACCCAATTAAAATTTGACGTGATCAATAACACGTCAGGAGCAAAAGTTCTCGTCACTTCTGAACAAGTTATTAAAGAACCCTTTTTAGATTTTTTAGTATCCGCTTCTGCAGGTTCGGGAAAGCTTATACGCGAATACACTGTATTGCTTGACCCGCCTGAGTTCGTTATGAACTCAACTAAATCAGTGATGCCTTCACGCTCAGAGTCAAGTTCAAGAAAGACTTCAGTTCAACCAAACTCTACGACTTTTAATGCATCAAATGAAACAGTCTATGGTCCGGTTAGAAAATCAGACACACTATGGAATATTGCATTAAAAACGAGACCTAACGAATCGGTTTCAGTTCAGCAAATGATGATGGCATTATTGAAAGCTAATCCAGAGGCTTTCAATAACAACATTAATAGTCTAAAGGCAAACTACACACTAACACTTCCAAGTTTAGCTGAAATTAATGCCCTATCTCAGTCACAAGCATTCCAAGCATTTAAACAGCAAAATGCCGAGTGGCGGGCTCGTCAAACACCTCCCGTCAGTGCCAAAAGAACATCGGTAGAGTCAGCAACTGATAAAAATACAGGTGCTGACGATACTCAGAGTACAACTCAGATGGAGTCTGAGCAGCTAGCAAGTGCAGACTCAAGCTCAGATGATGAAGCTCACCTCCAATTAGTGGCCCCTGATGAAGCAGATAATTCTGTTGATGAGGCCTCGCCTAATATGGATGGCAATCCGCAAATTGATAAATTGACGGAACAGCTTACATACGCGCAGGAAACCATTGAGGCTCAGGCCCAAGAAAATATCGATTTCAAGGCACGTATGGATGCTATGGAAGAGCAGTTAGAAACTATGCGTCGCTTGATTTCACTTAAAGATGCAGACCTGGCTAAATTGCAAACCTTAGTTGCAGAAAAAGAAAAGCTTGATCCTAATACCCCTGAAGTTGAATTTCGTGAAGATACAGAAAATACTGCAGAGCTCTCGTCTGAAGAAGAGGGTCAACAAGAACCTGTGATTTCAGATGACGTAGGCGTTGGTGAACTTGAGTCTGCCGTCATCGATGAATCACAAGATATCGTTCCTACTTCGGATACAAACGATGTTAATAACTCATTTATATCAGAATTAAATGGCTTTTTTAGCCGATATAAATACGAATCAGTTGGCGCTTTAATCATTCTTTTGTTATTGATCTATCTTTTGGCTAAACGAAATCGTGATGACGATGATGATAATGATGTTCTCATTACTGAGCAGGATGTTGAACCTCAAGAAACTGATAGCGAAGATGAGCAATTTCTATCAAATGACATTAATGAACAGCCATCAACACAAGCAGCTGATACGAATAGTTCTACTTCAGTAGAGGATATTCCAGAAAGAACAGTGAATGAGCTCATTGAACAGGCAGAGATGTTTGTCGGTTATGCTGATTATATCCAAGCTAAATTTGCATTAGAAAAAGCAGTTGAAAAAGAACCTGATAATAAACTGATTTCATTTAAGCTTTTGTATATTTTATTCAAACAACGTCAAGCAGATTCCTTTATCAGTGAAATTGATCGTGTACACTTTAATTCAACTGACAGTCAGTGGCCTGAGATTAGTGCTTGGGGGCAAGAACTACTTCCTGGACATCCGTCATTCTCTGAACCCTCAGCTCAATTTGAGTCGGCAGATGAACCTATAACGGATGAAACACTTCAATTCGAATCCGTTGAGATCCAGTCGGATGAACAAGCTGATATCAGTACAGAAAATGATGAATTTTTAGTTGAAGAGACTCTATCCTCTGATGCAGGTGAAACACTGGATATAACAGAGGATGAAATCGCTGCTTCAGATAGTATCTTAGAGTTTGATTTTCAACCTACTGAGGTTGAAAAAAAGGAATTTGTGACAAGTGATAAGAATACTGATGAAAATGAGTTGGACGATGATCTTTTATCATTTGAAACTCACTTTTCTTCAGACATTACTGACGAAGAAGAGCTATTGATGGAGGAGAATCACCTTGATGATGAATCCTCGTTATCACTGGACTTAGAGACTGATAGCGAACCTGATCTTGAGTTTGATATTGGTAATTTAGACGATATTGATGAGGCGGAAACAAAATTGGATCTTGCCTCCGCATATGTCGATATGGAAGACATTGATGGTGCCAAAAATATTCTCAATGAAGTATTAGTTGAGGGTAATGAAGAGCAGCAAAGTCGAGCACAGGCTATGCTAGATTCACTTAGCTAGAAAATAAGAGAAACACTTTTGAGAATAGCACTTGGCGTTGAGTACGCTGGTACAGATTTCTGTGGATGGCAGATACAATCACATTCACGCACTGTACAAGAAGAACTTCAAAAAGCGATATCAATAGTCGCTAACCATTCTGTTGAGATTTATGCCGCAGGTAGAACGGATACTGGGGTGCATGCATTGAATCAGGTTATTCATTTTGACTCCGACTCAATTCGTGCTGATAGGGGATGGTTATTGGGCATCAATGCCAACCTTCCCAAAGATATCAATGTCACCTGGGTACGACTGGTGGATGCTGAATTTCATGCTCGCTTTACCGCTGTAGAACGCAGTTATCGCTACCTCATTTTAAACCGGCTCAGTCGATCAGCAGTTCATCACAAACGTATGTGGTGGCATTATCCAGCGTTAGATGAAAAGCTAATGCAAGCGGCGGCGGACCAATTAGTTGGAAAACACGATTATTCAGCGTTTCGAGCCAGTGAGTGCCAAGCGCGTAGTCCAATTAAAACTGTTGATAAAATTTCAGTGACTCGTCATCAAGACTGCATCGCCATCGATGTCGTTGCTCGTTCTTTTTTACATCATATGGTGCGCAATTTAGTGGGTGTTATGGTCGCAATTGGTGATCAGAGCAAACCAGTCGAATGGGCCGGTCAAGTATTGCGCAGTGCTGATCGCAGTAAGGGCGGGATTACCTCTCCAGCTGATGGACTATATCTAGTTGATGTTCGTTATCCAGAAGAATATTCAATACCTAGTGTGTCAGGATTTCCGGTGCTCTGGTAAGCTAGCTGTTTGATTTTAATAGCAGATAGTACTTAATGAGAACACGGGTGAAAATATGTGGCATAACTAGACGTCAAGATGCTGATTTTGCAGAGAAATCAGGTGCTGATGCTATAGGCCTTGTATTTTATCCTCCAAGTTCTCGTGCCGTCGATGTTGCGCAAGCTAAATTAATTACCGAGGGACTTGGGCCTTTTATTACGGTCGTCGCCTTATTTGTTGACCCTGACGAAGACTATGTTTCACACTGCCTTGACGCTTTATCGGTTGATATAATTCAGTTTCATGGTGATGAAAGCCCAGTATTTTGTGAACAGTTCGAGCGGCCCTACATCAAGGCAATAAGGATGCAAGCTGATACAGACCTGAATAAAATGGCTGAAGACTATGCATCAGCAGAGGCTCTCTTATTAGATAGCTATCAACCAGGGGTACCCGGAGGCACTGGCATAACGTTCGATTGGTCTTTAGTTAGTCAAATTAATAAGCCGATCATCCTTGCCGGTGGTCTAAATGCCACAAACGTGGCTGATGCAATTCATCAAGTGCAGCCCTATGCTGTAGATATCAGTGGCGGTGTCGAAAGTGAGAAGGGCATCAAAAATCATCGAAAAATAAGCACTTTTATGACAGAGGTGGCAAATGCTTAAAGAGCATATAGACGATTATTACAAAACATTTCCTGACGACCGTGGACATTTTGGTCCTTACGGAGGTCGCTTTGTTGGCGAAACCTTAATGGGTGCTATTTACGAGCTTCAAGAAGCTTATGAAAAGTACCGCAATGACCCCGAGTTCCTTGCCGAAATGGATAAGGACCTGAGTACATTTGTCGGCCGACCATCACCTCTCTATCTTGCTGAAAACTGGACCAGAGAATTAGGTGGGGCACAGATATACCTAAAACGGGAAGATTTAAACCATACAGGTGCACACAAGGTCAACAATACGATTGGTCAAGCCTTGTTAGCGAAACGTATGGGTAAGAACCGTATTATTGCTGAGACAGGCGCGGGTCAACATGGTGTTGCAACTGCTACAGTTGCAGCGCGTATGGGCATGGAGTGTATCGTATACATGGGGGCTGAGGACGTTGAACGTCAAGCTCAAAATGTTTACCGAATGAAGCTTCTAGGTGCCAAAGTTGTTGCCGTCGAGTCCGGCTCAAGAACATTAAAAGATGCTCTAAACGAAGCACTTCGTGATTGGGTAACAAATGTTGATGATACGTTCTACATTATCGGAACTGTAGCAGGGCCACATCCATATCCTGCCATGGTTAGAGACTTTCAGACTGTTATCGGTCGTGAAGCAAAGCAGCAAATGCTGAATAAAACAGGTAAATTACCTGATGCACTTGTTGCATGTATCGGCGGTGGTTCTAATGCAATCGGTTTATTTCATCCGTTTATCGAAGATGAATCTGTAAAAATGTATGGTGTTGAAGGCGCGGGCCATGGTATCGAAAGTGGACAGCATTCAGCTCCATTATCAGCCGGTAGACCGGGCGTACTTCATGGTAATCGTACTTATTTAATGCAAGATGATAATGGTGAAATCGTTGAGACTCACTCAATTTCAGCAGGACTTGATTATCCGGGAGTAGGGCCAGAGCACGCCTGGTTGAAGGATATCGGTCGTGTAAACTACGAGTCAGTAACGGATGACGAAGCACTGGCTGCATTTCATGAGTTGACACGTAATGAAGGCATTATTCCTGCTTTAGAATCTAGTCACGCATTAGCCTATGCACGTAAATTAGCGCCAACTATGTTACCAGACCAGACACTACTGATTAATCTTTCAGGACGTGGTGACAAAGATATGCACACTGTTGCGGCAATGGCTGGAATGAATTTTTAAGGAAGGTTGAATGAGTCGTATAAGTCAGTGTTTTGAAAAACTGAAAAAAGATGGGCAATCTGCTCTCATCCCTTATGTAACAGCGGGTGATCCTGAACCATGGGTGACTGTGCCATTACTTCATGCACTTGTCGATGCCGGTGCGGATATAATTGAACTAGGTATTCCTTTCTCAGATCCAATGTGTGATGGGCCTGTCATCCAAAAGGCATGTGAAAGAGCACTCAAAAATGACGTTAGTATCATTTCAGTGCTTAAAATGGTCAAACAATTTCGTGAGAAGAATCAAGAAACTCCTATTGTTTTAATGGGGTATGCTAACCCTATTGAATCGATGGGCTATTCAGTGTTTGCAAAACAAGCACAAGAGGCCGGTGTTGATGGAGTGTTAACAGTTGATGTTCCACCTGAGGAATCTGATGACTTTCGTCTGACAATGGATGAGCATGGCATCGACACCATCTACTTGGTTGCTCCAACTACATCTGAAGCTCGAATGAAAGTGATTGCCAGTTTTGCCAGAGGTTTCATCTATTATGTTTCCATAAAAGGGGTGACTGGCGCTGCTGCTCTTGATATTGAAGAGGTCACAGGAAAGCTTGCTACTTTAAGAAAGATAACTGACTTACCCCTTGGCGTCGGGTTCGGAATACGCGATGGCAAATCAGCTGCATCTGTTGCTAAGATTGCCGATGCTGTAGTGGTTGGAAGTACTTTGGTAAAATGCATCGAAGAACATGCACGTGCCGAACGTCTAGAAGAACTTCCTGCAGCAGTAGCAGGATTAGTCGCAGAAATGCGTCATGCAATTAATGCTAATGATCTAGCAAGCGCATAATTACAAGAAGGTAAATACATGAGTTGGTTTGAAAGATTAATACCATCAAAAATTCGTACAACAGGAAGAAGTCGTTCTGTTCCAGAAGGTGTGTGGTGCAAATGTCCAAGTTGTGACAATGTATTATACCGAGCCGAATTAGAGCGAAATATGATGGTCTGTCCAAAGTGCGATCATCACCAACGCATTAATGCTCGAGTTCGTCTGCAAGGATTTTTAGATGATGCAGATCGAATTGAGATTGCTGAAAATGTAAAACCTCTCGATACGCTTCGTTTCAAAGATAGTAAGCGTTATAAAGATCGAATTACTCAGGCGCAACGGACAACGGGTGAAAATGATGCTCTAATTGCCATGAGAGGCAAAGTAAATGGTCTACCTTTAGTTGCCGTTGCTTTCGATTTCTCTTTTATGGGTGGCTCTATGGGGTCTGTTGTAGGTGAGAAATTTGTTCGTGCTGCAAAAGAATCCCTAAAACACAATATCCCTTTAGTTTGCTTCTCTGCTAGTGGCGGCGCTCGCATGCAGGAAGGATTATTCTCACTAATGCAGATGGCTAAAACCAGTGCTGTATTGACACAATTGAGTGATGCGGGACTCCCATTTATTTCTGTGATGACTGACCCAACCATGGGGGGGGTATCAGCTAGTCTGGCGATGCTTGGTGATGTTAACGTTGCTGAACCAAATGCCTTGATTGGATTTGCTGGTCCTCGTGTGATTGAACAGACAGTGCGTGAGAAATTGCCAGAAGGTTTCCAGCGTGCTGAATTCTTACTCGAGCATGGCGCGATAGATTTGATTATTGATCGTCGCGAAATGAGAGACAGATTAAGCAACATTTTAAGTATGCTACAGCCACGCTTAACAGCCTGACTGAACATCAATGCGATTTACGACCCTATCGCAGTGGCTTGAATGGCAAGAAACCCTACATTTCACAGAAATTGATCCTGGTTTAGACCGCATTGGTTTGGTTTGGCAAAATATGCAAGGCCAATCCAAACTGCCATTTAAACTCGTGACTGTCGCTGGGACGAATGGCAAGGGTTCTTCTGTTGCCCTCACAAGCAGCATCCTTATGTCTGCTGGGTACAAAACAGCCACTTATACGTCACCTCATCTTCTTCGTTATAACGAGCGAATAAGCATTGACGGTCATCCCTGTTCTGATGAAGTCATCTGTGCAGCCTTTGAACGAATTGATCGGGCTAGAGGTGATATATCACTGACTTATTTTGAGTTTGCAACGTTAGCTGCAGCCGATATTTTTCGATTAGAACATATCGATATTGCGGTCATGGAAGTGGGAATGGGAGGGCGGCTTGATGCCGTCAATCTATTCGATACCGACGTTGCATTAATTACACCAATAGGGCTCGACCACACCGCTTGGCTTGGCGACACACGTGAAAAAATTGGCTTAGAAAAAGCCGGTATTATCAGAGCAAATACCCCTGTAGTTTGCTCAGAAAATGGCCCACCGATCACACTCATTGAGCGTGCAAAAACGTTGGGTGCTCCTGCTTACATCGCAGGAAATCAATACACCTATAGTAAAAACTCGTCAGAAGATAGATGGTCATGGGATTCTGCTCATAAACGTTATGATGATTTACCCAGTCCGGGTCTCGTGGGTTCTTATCAACGTCAAAACAGCGCTGCCGTCATTCAGGTCTGTCAGCTACTTTCTGAGCAAGGCCTTTCTATACCTGATATGGCGATTTACAAGGGCATCGAGCATGTTTGTCTTGCTGGAAGATTCCAAGTTGTTGAGGGTGAGATAACTACCATCCTAGATGTAACGCATAATGAGCAAGGTGCAGAAAATCTAGCTGAACTTCTATCCAAAAAGCCTATTAAAGGTAAGACTTATGCCGTGCTTGGGATGCTAAGAGATAAAGACAGTGAGGCTGTTGCACGTATATTAAACAATGCAATTGATTTTTGGTTTTTATCAGGTTTGGATGGGAGTCGGGGCTCAACGCCTGAAGAACTTCTATCAACAGTCTCTGTTGTTCTTGGCGATGACAAAGCTAGCTGTCACAAGACCGTAGAAGAGGCCTATAAGGCTGCGATACAGCAAGCTGATCATAATGACAGAGTTTTAGTGTTTGGTTCATTTCACACAGTTGAAGCCGTTATGCGTTTGTTACCCCAATCACAACTTGCTTATTTGGCTTAACTAAGCCTGGCTCAATAAAAAGACGCAATCTCGTCCTTATATTTTTTTTCAATTTGAGGGCGTTTCAATTTTAATGTTGTTGTAAGTAAATCATGCTCAATAGTCCATGGCTGAAGTGTTAGGTGGACTTTTCGAATTTTGGCGTAAACAGGAAAGGCATGTAACAAATCACGTATCTTTTGAATAATAAATTGTTGTGTTTTTGCCATAAAGAGCGATTGCTTATCATCTGCGTTTAAACTGAGCTCGGTGGCAACCTCTCGCCAAAGACTTTCGTTTAAAACAATCAGTGCTGTCAAAAAAGCGCGTCCCTCACCAATAATCATGACTTGTTCAAATAAAGGTTCTTGTAATAAGGTTATTTCCATATCAGTCGGTGGAATTTTTTCGCCATTACTGAGAACTAAAATATCTTTAATTCGACCAGTAATGAATATATGCCCAGTATCACTTATACGAGCCTGATCACCCGTATGTAACCAACCATCTGAGTCAATGCACTGAGACGTGGCCGTATGATTATTCCAGTAACCAAGCATATTGCCAGGGCTTTTTACCAATAGTTCATTGTTTTCGCCTAACTTTGTAGCAATGCCATCAAGAGGTTGCCCAACAGAATAAGGATAGTTGTGTTCAATGTGATTCACACTGATAACGGGGCTTGTTTCTGTCAGACCGTATCCCTGGCATAAATTATAACCAAGACCTATAAACAGCTCTGCGACATAATGCGGAAGAGCAGCACCGCCACTGACAATTAATCGAAGTCGCCCGCCCATTTTTGCATGTACTTTCTTTGCTATGTAGTGATGAAGGAGGGGGTATAGTAAAAAGCTGGGGGACCAGTGTTCATTATGTTGTTCATGTTTAAATTTAGTCCAGCCAATGTTGGCTGTGGCTAAAAAGAGTTTATGTTTAATGACTGACTGTTCAGCCAATGTTGTGTTCAGTTTCTGGTATAGCTTTTCAAATACTCTAGGCACTGATATCAAAATACTTGGTTTAATGTCATATAGATCTTGAGCAAGCTGATTAATACCTCTGGAGTAGGCGATAACCGCACCCGTCATCACTGGTAAGTAATAACCTGCCGTGCGCTCTAATGTATGAGATAAGGGTAAGAACGATAGGAAAATATCGTCACTTACAGCACTAATGCGTTTTAGGGATGCTTCAGCAATTGACAGCATATTAAAATGGCTGAGCATGACACCCTTTGGTTTCCCCGTGGTACCTGATGTGTAAATAATCGATGCAAGCTGATCGGGTGATGTTGACCAATCATTTAAGCGTTGTTTAGTTTCAGGCAACCAATCTTTTACATAAAGTGCAGGTGAAGGGAGCGTATCTTCACTATGTGTATTGATAATTATACGCTGGAGATGATGCTCTTTAGGTAGTGAAGGTAGAAGTCGTTTTAACTGATGACTATTTTGAAGAAATAAACACTTAACATCAGCATCCTCTAGCATATAGGCAACATTGTCTGGCCTATCATCACTGTAAAGTGGAACGGTCACTAAACCTAAGCCTAAAGCAGCTTGATCAAAAACGACCCAATCAACACTGTTTTTAAGGTTCAAGGCTACACGATCGCCAGGTTTGAGACCTTCTCGTAAAAGAGCCACCTGCCAGCGCGCTACTTGTCCAGCAATGGTTTCCCAAGTATGAGAAATCCACTGCTTTTTTTGTGTACAGTAGCTATAAAATGCTTTTTGTTTTGGTGATTTTTCTAAGCGAGTTCTGAATAGGCCATAAAGTGTTCCCGCTTGTTTTGCTGTAATCATGTTTTGCATAGTTTAGTGAAGCCAGCGTAATTGCACCCCAACGATGTCGACATTAACATCATAGTCACCAGACAAACGACTACTCCCCGTTGTTTCATTTATTTTTGGATTATCAGCGAATAAATGAGCATAACCTGCATCTAAAATGAGATTGTCGCTGTAATGATAAGTTGCTCCAACGGCTAACCAAGTCCTGTCAGTATCAGGGATTCTGGCTGTTCTGTATTGCGCGCTCGGTACAGGAGTCTCATCGTAGGCAATCCCTGTCCGAAATTGCCATTTATCACTGTGTGCATAGCTTAATCCAATGCCGTAGCGAAGCGTATTTTCCCACTTTTCCTCTTTTGTTGAAGAGAGAGTGCCGCCGTCTGACTCAATCTTTAGTTCTTGGAAACGGCTCCATCGAGTCCAGGTAACATCAGCCATAACTGTCCACTTTTGTGATAGACGTTGTTGTAAAGCCAAAGAAAGGGTTTCTGGCAAATCGACATCGCCGGTAATATTGTCTTCAACACCTACCTGCTTGATGCTTCCATCACCTTCGAGAGTATGAGAAATTTTTGAACGATAAGATAAGCCAACGCGTGTTGATGGGGTAAAGTCATAAATCACACCCATGTTGTAGCCATAGGCCCAGTCATCTGCTTCGAGTTTTACTTTGACATCTGAGCCAGCTAATCTCGCCATCTGCGTCAAGGTAAGATCAATATATTGCGCGCTCACCCCAAAACCAATTGATAATTTGTCTGTGGCTTTAAAGGCTAAACTTGGATTAAAGTTATAGGTTTTTAAGTCAGACTTGACGGCAGAATAACGGCCAACCCAGCTCTCGTTGTATTCAGTTACCAGACCGAAAGGTGAGACCACTGCAAATCCTAACGTTAACTTTTCATTCAACGGTTTGACGTAACTGAAATTGGGTAAAAAAGCATTATTAGCTGCATCACTATAATCCCCACCATTAGACGGAATGGTGGAACCGTCGTTATTAAATTCACTCCGTGGCGCAATAAAGTTAATGGCTAAATCCATTTCCTCACGCTTTAAATAACTTAGTGCGGCTGGATTAAAATACTGAGCACTGGCATCTTCGGAGACCGCTGCACTTCCAGCGAAGGCTCGTCCAAGTCCCGTGACACTTTGCTCGATGAGAGCAAAACCAGCGGCAAAGCTAGTACTGCTGATACCGCTGAGAAATAACATTGCCGGGATGCGTATTGTTTTTTTATTCATTGTCTTGTCTATGCTCGTTTTGTTTATGTCACGCTAATAAATGATTAGCGTGCTAAATTATTTTTTCTTGAATAATAAATCCCACACACCATGACCTAAAAGATGACCACGCTGCTCAAACTTTGTTAATGGACGGTACTTTGGTCGTTCAATATAGCTGTTATCTGAACTAGTATTAATGAAGCGCGTATTTTCAGATACATCAGCCAACATTTGAACAGCATAGTCTTCCCAGTCTGTGGCTAGATGAAGATGCCCACCGCTTTGTATTTTATCTGCCAGCACATTGACGAATTCAGATTGAATTATGCGTCGTTTATTGTGGCGTTTTTTATGCCAAGGATCGGGAAAGAAAATTTGCACACGAGAAAGACTGCTATCAGTGATTCGATGTTTTATTAATGCAACGGCATCAGTGCAGGCTACGCGAACATTCCGAAGCTGATTATCATTAATCGCTTTTAATAATTGACCAACACCTGGGCGATGCACTTCGATACCGATAAAATCACACTCCGGTTGATTTATGGCCATCTCAATTAATGAAGAGCCATTACCAAAGCCGATTTCAATGACTTTAGGAGCAGGTCGTCCAAATAGTTCATCAAGATTCGATAAATCGGTATCGTCTTCAATTCCAAATTCTGGCCAATGGTTATCTAGCGCACGTTGTTGGCCCGGTGTTAATCGACCTTCACGTTTCACAAAGCTTCTTATTTCTCGACGATTGTGTGTATCAGATGTCATTTTTATTATCTTGGTGAGGTATAAATCACACATATGATACCCGATGGGTCAGACCTGTAACATCTACTAGAACGCATATAAGGTCAGTTTAATTCTATGTGGCTACCATTTTTAATCAGTCATGGTAAGGCTTATAAGTACTACAAATTGCTGAAATTAGACATCTTTTGAGTGCCTCGTATGAGGATAAGTTTTCATCTGCTACGTGCTAAAACGGCCAATTAAAGATATAATTACCAGTCTTTACGCATATTCTTAAGAGCATTCATTGCTCGCAATTATCTTTGCTTACCACTGGCAAAGCATTTAAGAGAGAAGGAAAGTATGGTTCATCCAGTTTTAGAAGCCGTCACAAATGACGTAATCGAAAGAAGCAAAAAATCACGTGCAGAATACTTATCACGTATCGATGAAGCAGCCCAACAAGGCCCTCATCGCGGAGTCCTAGGCTGCGGTAACTTAGCCCATGGGTTTGCTGCCTGCTCAATGTCAGAAAAAGAAGATTTAGCGGGTGATAAAAAAGCCAACATCGCGATAATCTCGTCATATAACGACATGTTATCTGCACACGAGCCGTTCAAAGACTTCCCTGCAATTATTAAAAAAGCAGCCGCTGATGCTGGTGGTGTTGCTCAGTTTGCTGGTGGTGTACCTGCCATGTGTGATGGTATTACACAAGGCCAGCCAGGTATGGAATTATCGCTATTCAGTCGTGATGTTATCGCGATGGCGACAGCGGTAGGCCTAAGTCACAATATGTTTGATGCAGCGATGTATCTAGGTGTCTGTGACAAAATTGTACCGGGACTTTTAATTGGTGCATTGAGCTTTGGTCACTTGCCAGCAGTATTTGTCCCAGCCGGTCCTATGCCAAGCGGTCTTCCGAATAAAGAAAAAGTACGTATCCGTCAGTTATATGCTGAAGGCAAAGTCGGTCGTGAAGAGTTACTTAAAGCTGAATCAGAGTCTTACCATAGTGCGGGTACCTGCACATTCTACGGAACAGCCAACAGCAACCAGATGATGGTTGAAATGATGGGGCTTCATTTACCTGGTAGCTCATTCATTAATCCAAACACACCCATGCGTGATGAATTAACCAAGCGTGCGACTGAGCATGCATTGAAATTCACTGCAATGGGAGATGACTTCCGTCCAGTTGGTCATGCTATTGATGAAAAAGCGATCCTAAATGCATTAGTAGGGTTATTAGCGACGGGTGGTTCGACTAATCATACTATCCACTTAATTGCTATCGCTCGTGCGGCTGGCATTGTTATCAACTGGGATGATTTTGATCGCCTATCTCGTGTTATTCCTCTAATCACACGTATCTATCCAAACGGAACAGCGGATGTGAATCACTTCCAAGCTGCCGGCGGTATGGGGCTATTGATTCGTGAACTCTCTAAAAATGGCTTAATGCATACTGACATTCTGACCATTGGTGAAGAGAAAGGTATGGAGCAGTACACCAAAGAACCTACATTGAAAGATGGCAAACTATCTTGGGTAGAAGGTACAGAAACATCACTTGACCCAGAAGTCATCAGCACCGTTACTAAACCATTCGCGGCTAGCGGTGGTTTACACCTGATCAAAGGTAATCTGGGACGAGGCATGTCTAAAATTTCTGCTGTTGATGAAAAGCATCAAGTTGTTGAAGCACCTGCCATGGTCTTCGATCACCAAGATGATGTCGTTGCTGCATTTAAACGTGGTGAAATGGAAAAAGATGTAATCGTCGTTCTTCGTTTCCAAGGTCCAAAATCAAACGGCATGCCTGAACTACATAAACTAACGCCACCTTTAGGTGTGCTCCAAGACAAAGGCTTTAAAGTCGCTTTAGTGACAGATGGTCGTATGTCTGGTGCATCTGGTAAGGTCCCATCTGCCATTCATTTATGCCCTGAATGTGCTGACGGCAGTGTGTTAAATAAAGTACGTGATGGCGACATCATAAAGCTTGATACACAAACAGGCGACCTCAACGTGATGGTTGATGACGAAGAGCTTAATGCACGTGTTGATTGTGTATTAGCCAATACTGAACATCACTATGGAATGGGACGTGAATTGTTTGATAGCTTCCGCCAAGGTGTGTCATCAGCTGAAACTGGTGCAATCAATATGTTTAATGTCGAATAATCCATTGGGAATAACGTAATCAATGTCTAAAACAATTCAAGAAATCATGAAAGTCTCACCGATTGTACCGGTGATGGTTATCAATAATGTTGAGCATGCAGTACCTCTGGCTAAAGCATTGGTCAAAGGCGGTCTTAAAGTATTAGAAATTACACTTCGTACTGATGCTGCTCTGGAATCTATCCGTCGTATTAAGGCTGAAGTGCCTGATGCTATCGTTGGTGCAGGAACAATTATCAATATCGACACCTTAAATGCCGCTATTGATGCAGGTGCAGAGTTCATCGTAAGCCCTGGTACAACAGAAACTCTTATTGATGCAGCCATCAAAACAGGGGTGCCACTATTACCTGGTATCGCAAATCCAAGCGATGCAATGAAATTGTTGGAAAAAGGCATTACAGCAATGAAGTTTTTCCCTGCTGAAGCGGCTGGTGGTGTACCGATGTTGAAATCAATTGGTGCTCCGATTCCACAAATCACTTTTTGCCCAACTGGTGGCGTGAATCAGAAAAATGTTAAAGACTATTACAGTCTGCCTAATGTGGCTTGTGTCGGTGGTTCGTGGATGTGTGCAGCGAACTTGGTTGATGCAGAAAACTGGGATGAAATTACACGTTTATCAGCTGAAGCCGTACAACTTGCTACTGCTTAACGGTGTTAGTAAATTCCAAAAAAGCCGGGTTAATGCCCGGCTTTTTTTTGCCTAAATGATATGTAAATTCCCTTTATTTACCCAGTCACGAATTAAGCCTGTAGCACCGTTATAAATAGCCTGTGATGATAAATGGGGTATGGCTTCCGATAGCTCAGTTACGGCATCTACTGGTGTCATACCATTAGAAATAAGCTCAAATAAACGTGCACTCATGGCGTTGAGTTGAGTGAATTTTATCTGAAATTGTGCATCTCTATAGACCATCATACAAACAGGTTGTTCAGCTTTATCTGTGGGTTGAAAGTCTGTCGTTATCAGCTGCACTGGATATTCATAGATACATAACCAGGCTAATGGTGATGCGCTATACGCCAATGTCATTAGATCAACATTTTGATCTATTTGGCTAAGTGACCATTCAGCTTCAGCGATATTCAGGCCAAGCTCAACCCATTCGTAGTGAGCAAGTTCAGGCATGAATGGTCTTTCCTTATCACCTTGCCATTCCGTTTTTAAATAACTGATGAATTCTTTACTAATTTCAACAAATAATGGCGTCTGGCAGCGATGCTGAATCATAAAGTCACGTACCAGTGTTTGCCATTCATCTGGGCTATGTAATTGCTTGATAACAGGAAAAGCTGTGCTTAATGTACTATCAAAGTTGTTAAAGAAAAGATCACGGTAGATAGCCATACGTCTTTGCTCTATGCCTTTTGGCAGAGCGGTATTTTCAGGATCGCGAATATAGGAAGCAAACTGTTGCTGGGTAGTTGTGAATGACTCAGCCATGTGCCTGTTTCTTTTTTTGCTGAATGATATTTTGGTGCTGTTTGATAATATTCATTTCATCAAGTAATCCGGCTAGCGAGGGAATATTAAAGTCTCGCTCAAGAAGGGTTGGAATGTTGCCATGAGATTGATAAGTTTCAGCTAATAATTGCCATACAGGATCGGTAATATCTGCGCCATGAGTATCAACGATGAGATCTTTTGCTTCGTTGTAGTGGCCAGCCATGTGCAGATAGGAAATCCGCTCAGTTGGCATGGCTTTGATGTAGTTCAGCGCACTGTAATTATGGTTAATACTATTCACGTAGACATTATTTACATCGAGCAGCAAGGCGCAATCTGATTCTTCTAATACCTGCTTGATGAAAAATATCTCATCTAACTCTTGTCCCGGCGCCGCATAGTAAGAGACATTTTCGATGATTAAAGGGCGTTCAAGAATATCCTGAACACGCCTAATGCGAGCAGATACATAATGAATTGCTTCTTCGGTGAAAGGGATTGGCATCAAGTCGTATAAGTGACCCTGATCGCCACAATAACTTAAATGTTCACTGTAGCTGACAATATTAAACTCATCAAAAAAGCGCTTAAGACGGCGTAAAAAATGTTCATCTAAAGGCGCGGGACCACCAATAGACAAAGACAAGCCGTGGCACATCATTGGAAAACGTTCAGTCAGTGCAGTGAAAGTACGTCTGAAGTTACCACCAAGGCTCATCCAGTTTTCTGGGGCGACTTCAAGAAAATCAATGCCGGTGTCTTTTGTATTCAATAAATCTTCAGCAAATTCTCGACGTAAGCCTAAGCCCGCACTAGCAATGGGTAATGTTGCTTGAGTCATCTTACCTTCCTATTTATGCACTATGCAGTATGGACGTCCCGGACTCGTACTTGTTACAAAAAAACTAAAGATTGATCTCAAACATAGTTCTATCAACACCTACATTACCCGTTTTATTATCGATGATATAAATAATCGCTTTGAAAAAACCTGAGGTTTTCATAGTCGTTTTCGCGGAAAATAATCCCATAGGGCCGACAAACTGCAATGGAATCTCGTTTATTACTTTGTCATCCTGCATTATTATGGCTTTTACCTTATAGTCAGACGCTTTCCAATACCCATCAGCTGTAATCGGGCAGCCGCAGAGTAATGACGCTTTGGTGAATAACTCCACCACGCCACCATCAGTTACATGTGTCCAGCCATCGACAATAAAACCTGGCATCTTAATGATAATGCCATCTCCAATCATATCTTCCCCAGGGATCACCCATGTGGTGATAGATGCTTCCTGAAGTGACTGTCGATAGGCGTATGGGGCAAATAGCGTGATTTTCACCTGCTTAGGCGTATCGATATCTAAGTGAGCAAGGTAACCCGCTGTCGATTCAGTACTCAGGTTTTCACCTCTAGTAATAGGCGTTTTTATTAAGGTGTCAGTGCTACCGGTATCGCCCTTAATCCATCCCTCGTCTAATAGCTCTCCAGTTTCGCTATCATGGATAACAACTCTAACGCCGCCAACACTAGTGCCGATAAATTTCGCATCAACCGCTTTAGCCCGAATCATAATGGCTGTTTCTTTGGCGAGGGCGACATTGTTGAGTGCTGATAGACTGAAAAAGGCTGTCATTATCAAAAGCAACGTTTTCATATTCTTTCTCTCATATGTTGATGATTACGCTTTAGCTTACCATCCCGTTGAAATAAGTTGATACAGCAATCCAAAAAGCGTCATCTAATTTGCTGCCAAGTAAGGATCTTCAAGCAGAATGCTAACTCATTGTGTAACATCAACAGTGACAGATAAAAATGCACATTGCATTCAACATCATTATTTAACTGGTTACAGCTATGTTTGCTTATATTATCAGACGGATTCTCTATGCTTTTCCCATATTGTTGGGCGTTAACGCACTGACTTTTAGTCTGTTTTTTCTGGTCAACACGCCTGATGATATGGCTCGAATGCACTTGGGTACCAAACATATCACGCAAGAGGCTGTTGATACATGGAAGGAAGAACGTGGGTATGACCGGGCATTATTATGGAACGATGGTGCCAAGGGTATAGATAAAGTGACAGATACCATCTTCTTTGATAAATCGTTTAGCTTATTTGCTTTTGAATTTGGGCAAGCTGATGATGGCAGAGACATTGGTGCTGATATTGAAGCACGTATGTGGCCAAGTTTGGCCATTGCTATTCCAATCTTTATCATCGGCATCTTGGTGAATGTCACTTTTGCTATGTTGATGGTGTTTTTTCGAGCCTCATATCTTGATCTAAGCGGCGTCATACTCTGCGTTATTCTAATGTCGATTTCTGGGCTTTTTTACATTATTGGCGGCCAGTTTTTAGTAGGCAAAACCATGCAGTTAGTACCTGTTTCAGGTTATGAAACGGGGTTCGGTGCTTTAAAGTTCATTATTTTACCTGTGCTGATTGGTATTGTTTCAGGCATTGGCACAGGGTCTCGTTGGTATCGCACGTTGTTCTTGGAAGAGGTCACAAAGGACTATGTCAGAACAGCAAGAGCGAAAGGCCTATCAGAAATACGAGTTCTTTTTTCGCATGTATTGAAAAATGCCATGATTCCGATATTGACCGGTGCGGTTGTAGTCTTACCAACCTTATTTATGGGTAGTTTGATTTTAGAATCATTTTTTGGCATTCCAGGGCTGGGCAGTTACACCATT
This sequence comes from Methylophaga thalassica, assembly GCA_011052985.1. Lineage (GTDB taxonomy): Bacteria > Pseudomonadota > Gammaproteobacteria > Nitrosococcales > Methylophagaceae > Methylophaga > Methylophaga aminisulfidivorans_A. Next base: position 6,154 of record DRHY01000321.1, on the reverse strand, counting down.
GATGCGATTCAAGCACAAGATTTCGCGATTGTTCGAGCCATGGTGTTTTTAGGTTCTGTTTTATACATTTTAGGCTTGGTTTTAACGGACATCTCGTATACCTTGGTCGACCCTCGAGTTAGGTTAGACCGCTAATATGATTGATGTAAGACAGCAAGCACTTGCTTGTTTACTAATAGATAACCCATGGAAAAAAGCATCCCAGACTCGGCTTCTATACGAGAATGTGCTCCAACAGGGAATGTCTATCAATAGAGATGAGTTCACTGTGCCTGATATTCCAGGCCGACCTGAAAAGCCCTTATTAGTGCCATTCAAAGACTTACCTCGACGTCGTAATAGTCAAAAAACAGGCCAAGCGACATTAATCCATGCCATCAGTCATATTGAATTTAACGCTATCAACTTAGCACTAGATGCGGCAGCAAGGTTTAGTGACATGCCAGAAGCCTATTACGCTGATTGGCTTCGTGTGGCATATGAGGAGGCTCATCATTTTTTATTACTTGATGAACATCTTCAAACGATGGGATTTAGCTATGGTGATTTTCCCGCTCACGATGGCATGTGGGAAATGGCACAAAGGACGCACCATGATCCATTAACGAGAATGGCTTTGGTGCCTCGAGTCTTAGAGGCTCGTGGTTTAGATGTCACACCGGGAATGATGAAAAAGCTTACTTTTTCTGGTGACCATCGGGCGGTGGAAATTCTAACGTTGATACTTGAAGAAGAAGTAGGGCATGTCAAAGTAGGAACAGACTGGTTTAATTATCTGTGCGACCAGCGTGGATTAGATCCCTATGACACATTTAAGATGCTATTGAGCACCTACTTTAATGGTGAGATTCGTGGCCCATTTCATACTGAGGCCAGACTGGATGCTGGGTTTACCACTGCAGAAATGGACCTCTTAGAATCACAAGCCGTCTATAAAAAGAAAGCCACTAATTAGATTCAGTGACTTTTTTCTTCTTTTCCATCTCTGCTTTTTGTCGACGTGATTCTTTTGGATCTGCAATTAATGGACGATAAATCTCGATACGATCTTTATCATTCAGTGTCGCATTTAGCTTACACATCTTGCCAAAAATACCAACCTTGTCTGTTTTGAGATCTATCTGTGGGTAGCGTTCAAGTACACCTGAACGTTTGATAGCCTCTTCAACTGAACACTCTTTTTCGACTTCTATAGGAAGAATAATTTGTTCATTGGGTAGGGCATACGCCACTTCAACCAAAATTAGATCAGCGTTTTCCATAGATTTCCTGTGCGCGTTTACAAAAAGCATCGACTAATGAACCTGATATCTGTGTAAAAACAGGCCCAAGGGCTAAGTCTAGCAATCGCGTTGAGAATTCAAAATCCATATCCAGCTGAACTCGGCATCCTTCATTGTCACCTATGGGCTTAAATTGCCAATGACCTTCGAGGTGCCTAAAGGGGCCATCAATCAAGCCAATGCGAATAGCATTGCCGTGATCGAGCACATTCCGTGTGGAGAATTCATGATGGATGCCACCTTTGGCGATATCCAGAGAGGCGCAAATGACGTCTTCGTTTTTACTAATGATGCGACTATTTCGACACCAAGGTAAAAACCGTGGGTAGGCTTCTACATCATTTACCAAATCAAACATTTGGTCAGGGGTATACATGACCAGTGAGCTTCGTGTAATGGTAGTCATTCAAATCCGGTTATGTGTGGAAATTAATTTAGAACACCGATGAGGTTCGCAAAAATAATGACAATTGCAAATGGCGTGATATACCGCGCTAGTGTTCGCCACACGGAATATAACCAACCATCTCCCATACCTAATTCATCAACTGTACTGCTTCGCTTCATTGTCCAGCCGGCAAATATGGCTATCAGTAATCCGCCTAAAGGCAACATGATATTCGCTGTGAGGTAGTCAAGCAACTCAAACATTGTCATTCCGAACAATGTCCATGTCATCCCTATGTTAAACGAAAATATGGTCAGCAATCCAAGTAACCAAATAATCGAGCCAGCATAGACGGTGGCACGCAGTCTTGTGATATCACGAATTTCTACAAGCCAGACCACTATTGGTTCTACTAAAGATATGCCCGAGCTCCATGCTGCAAAGACCAATAGCATAAAAAAGAAGCCGCCAAACCATTGGCCACCGGCCATGTGCCCGAAGGCAATTGGTAAGGTTTCAAAGATTAAACTTGGCCCCGCGCCAGGCTCCAAACCATTTGCAAAAACCAGTGGGAAAATAGCTAAGCCAGCCAATAAAGCAACTGTCGTATCCATTAGCGCAATCGTCACTGATACTTTGAGAATAGACGTTTTTTGCGGCAAATAAGAGCCATACACCATAATGGCACCCATACCTAAGCTCAATGTGAAAAAAGCATGGCCCATTGCCGTTAATACACCCGTATGAGTGAGTTTAGAAAAATCGGTAGCAAACAAGAAATCAACACTTTGGTGAAAGGGCGCACCGGTATTAAAACCATAAGCGACAAGCATCAGTAGAATGATAAACAGCAGCGGCATGATAATGCGAACCGACTTCTCTAAGCCTTTTTGCACACCGCGAACAACAACGGCCATCGTCATCAACATAAATAAGGTATGCCAAGCCAACAGTCGCTCTGGGTCACTCACAATGGCTTTATGAATACTGATTGCGCCATCGGCAGTAACACCCTCAAATACACCAGCAAAAGCGCGTGGAACGTATGCCATGGCCTGTCCTGCGATGACACTATAGTAGGAGAGTATTAGAAACCCCGTCAGCACACCCATCGCACCTAACCAACGCCAGTGTGGACTCCGGTTTTCTTCTTTTGCGATTGTTGCCAACGTGTTGATAGGGTTTTGACGGCCTCGGCGACCTATTAGAATCTCCGACATCATCAGCGGAATACCAATAATGGCGATGCAAGCTAAATAGACAATGACAAAAGCGCCACCACCATTTTCACCCGTGATATAGGGAAATTTCCAAATATTACCCAGACCAACAGCCGAACCTGTTGCCGCTAAGATAAATGCCCAACGAGAAGTCCACTCGCCATGAATCGACTTGACTGGTCGTTCCATTACATCGCCTTATGTTTCATAGTTGCTCGATTGTAACCACAACTTTGTCATATCAACAAACCACAGACGGAATAAATTTTTTAAATTGTAATGAAGGGACTAACTAAAGCCTTTATAATGCTTAGATGGCAACGAAAAAAAAGAAACAAGTAAACGACAATACCATCGCGGTTAACCGTAAGGTCAGACACGACTACTTTATTGAAGATCGCTTTGAAGCGGGTCTTGTACTAGAAGGTTGGGAAGTCAAAAGCCTGCGAGATGGCAAAATCCAACTTAATGAAAGTTATGTGCACATTCGTAACGGTGAGGCATGGTTAGCTAATGCACTTATCACTGCACTCAAAACGGCCTCAACGCATATCAAGCCAGAATCACAGCGTGACCGAAAACTACTCCTAAAACGTATTGAACTCGGCCGATTAATCGGTGCAGTTGAACGTAAAGGTTACACTCTAGTACCGCTTAATATGTATTGGAAAAAAGGCATGGCGAAAATTGAAATTGCCTTAGCCAAAGGTAAACAATTACACGATAAACGCGCCACAGAAAAAGATCGTGATTGGGAACGCGATAAAGCCCGAATTTTAAAAACACGCTAGCTGATAACGGCCTTATCCGTTACAATGTAATAGTTAAATCACTTATGGGGGCGACCTGGCTTCGACGGGGGTTACAAAACCTTAGGTGCATGCCGAGTATTTCAGTTTTTCTCGTAAAACAGACTGGAAAATATTAGTTGCTAACGATAACAACTACGCACTAGCTGCTTAATAACCAGTGAATGCCGTCCGACCAGATCCGTGCTTGTGCGTCTGGTATCGGGCGTCGACTCTCACAAGATCGTCATGAAGTAAGCTTGGTACTGATTGATTAAAACCTTACAAGATCGCTTCTTGTTTTCCCTGTTCATCGGGTAGCCTGAAGTTAAATTAATAGATGAAATAAGCATGTAGAGCTGAAGGCGGAGGATCTGCGGACGCGGGTTCGATTCCCGCCGCCTCCACCATAACATAGTCTCACTGAGACCAAGAAAGACCACTAAAGCCTGCATTTATGCGGGCTTTCTTGTTTCTGGCGTCCTGACATGTCCATGGGAATCTAATCAAATCTATGAAATTTTGGGGTACACTCTCGGGTACACACCAAATCTCATGGGGTACACTGAGTGGCACTAACAGATATTAAAGTTAAAAAAGCAAAGGGTGGCATCACCCCGGATGGAAGAGAGACGTCCAAGCGATACAAAATGGGCGATAGCAGAGGACTCTACCTTGAGGTATCACCAAACGGTGGAAAATGGTGGAGGCTTAAATATCGTTTTGACGGAAAAGAGAAGCGTCTATCATTGGGAGTGTATCCAGACATCAGTTTGAAAGACGCTAGAGAGAGGCGTGAAGAACTCAGGCGACAAATTGCAAATGGAATAGATCCAGCAATAGTTCGTAAAGAAGAAAAAGAAATTGCCGCAGATAAAAACTGTTTTGAGACAGTTGCTCGTGAGTGGCACAGTAAGTTCAGTGCTAATTGGACTGAAGGTCATACGAATCGAACTCTGATAAGAATCGAGAATGACGTATTCCCATGGCTAGGAAAGCGAAATATTAATGAAATTACCTCTCCAGATTTACTCGTCGTTCTAAGACGTGTTGAGGATAGAGGAGCAATAGAAACGGCTCATCGTATAAATCAAATATGCGGACAGATCTTCAGATATGCAATCGCGACGGGGAGAGCTGAGAGGGATATTGCAGCTGATTTAAGAGGAGCTCTTCCTCCAACAAGAGTGAAGCATCATTCGTCTATAACTGAACCCAAGCAAGTTGGAGAATTAATTAGAGCTATTAATTCTTATGGTGGCTCGTTTGTTACAGCAGTAGCTCTAAAGCTATCTCCCTTATTATTTGTCCGCCCAGGTGAATTAAGACAAGCAGAATGGGATGAGATTGATTTTGAGAATAGAGAGTGGCGTATACCTGCTGAAAAAATGAAGATGCGGGAAGTCCATATCGTCCCACTATGCACACAGGCTATTCGACTGTTAAATGAACTTAAAGCCCTAACGGGCAAGGGTAAGTATCTTTTTCCTAGTAACAGAACAGTGACTAGACCAATGAGTAACAACACTATCAATGCGTCTCTAAGACGCCTTGGTTACACCAAAGAGGAAATGACCGCTCATGGATTTAGAAGCATGGCATCAACAATTCTCAATGAGCAAGGGTGGAACCGTGACGCGATAGAACGTCAATTAGCCCATAGTGAAAAAGACGGTATAAGGGCCGCTTATAATTACGCTCAATATCTAACAGAGCGTAAAGAAATGATGCAATGGTGGGCTGATTATCTTGAAAAACTAGCAATATAAGTCAAATTTTTCCACACCAATAAAATAAACTATCTCCAATGACAAAACCTGAGTATCCAGAACACCTATTAAAATTCATTCCCCCCAGTTTTGATTTGGCTAATTACGAGGCAACGTCAAACATGGAGCTGATACATTGGCTATCCAACCTTAATCAAAGGGCTAAAGCATACAGGTGTGTATTGAATAATGATCGTGATTTAAATAATTATAAATACGATGAGTCAAGTGGAATTCACAAAGATTTCTATGATTTTATCAATCAAGGATTGAATGAAGCTGAACTTTTTGTAACAGATGTGATGAACAATGTCACCGGTGGGGCATCTATTGATGAAAATCAACATAATATAGCTCAAGTACTTATTGATGAGGAGCTTGATTTAGAAGTAATTGTTAGCAATATGAGCTATTTTGATTTAATTTCATTGTCTGATAAAAAAATCACTGACGAAATTAGGTCGATATATGATCGCCTTGAGACTCCTATCATGCCGTTAATGAAAGACCCGAGTCGTCTACCTGTGCTAAACACACCAATTTACACCAATGATATTGAGGAGAAAATTGCATTGTCATGGCTGAAAGTTGATATGAGCTGCTCTGACTCTGAAATTCGTACAGCCTTTAATAATTGGTTAAAGCAGCATCGTAAGAATGAAAATGCAGCGACGAAGCAAAAGCGAAGAGTTCACAAGTTAAAAAT
>DRHY01000320.1 GCA_011052985.1 Methylophaga thalassica | reverse complement strand
CACACAGATGACTTTTTTCGTTTGCGACTCTTTCTTTTCTTGGATGGCTTACAGGGGCAATTAGAATGAAAATGAAACTCAACTCTCTCACCTGCGCAATGGCATTAGCCAGTTCAGCGCTCGTGGTACCTTCCGTATCTCAAGCAGCAGGTACGATTACATTTGGTGAAGACCAATACGTTAGTGTTGGATTTGGTATGCGTGGTAGTTATACCAGTGCCGAAGATGGTGCGAACGATGGTGGCCGCTCGAATGACTTCAATCTGGATAGTGCCAGACTTTACTTTTCAGGCTCATTAAACAAATACATCAAAGGTATGTTTAATACCGAAATGAATAGCGATGAGTCAATGAAAGTCATTGATGCTGCGGGTATTTTTCAGCTAACTCCTGATTTAGCTATCTGGGCTGGTCGTTTCCTATCACCAAGCAGCCGGGCCAATATGGCTGGTCCATATTACACGTCAGGTGACGGTTACTGGCAGAACATTGCGGCTCGTTATGGCTGGAATGGTGGCACTATCGGTCGTGATGAAGGTGTGGCTGTTGTCGGTACAGCATTTGACCAGCGTCTTGCTTATTCATTTGGTGCCTTTGAAGCAGACAAAATCTTCTATTACAGCCTAGGTGAAGGTGCTGGAACACAAACAGCATTTAACGAAGGTGACACAGGCGCAGCGCAAGGTGCTAGTGATGATTTGATGTATGCCGGTCGTTTGCAATACAGCTTTTGGGATAAAGAGCCTGGGTATTACGGCACAGGTAATTACTTGGGTGCTAAAGACATTTTCACCGTAGGTGTTTTTGCCCGAGCTAAAGGCGATGGTGCTATCTCAGCAACAGACATTGGTGACTACAGTCAAGTAGGTGCTGACTTACTAATTGAGAAAAAACTAGCTGCTGGTGCAATTTCTTTTGAAGCGGCTTATTACGATTATGACACTGATGATGTGTTTGAGTCTGAACAGGGTGAAGCCTACGCAGTTGGTGCTGGATTTATCTTCAACGAAAAAGTCGGTTGGGGACAGTTTATGCCAATTGTTCATTATCAAAATTTTGATGCTGACAACGGCATTGAAACTGAACGTACTGACTTTGGTGTGAACTACATCATTGACGGTTACAACGCTCAAATCACAGCAATCTACAGAACTCTTGAAGTCACTAACGAATCTGATGATGACGCCTTTGTCATCAGCACCCAACTTCAATTCTAAACTCAGAAAAAATCTGTAAAACCCTAACGGGAGAAAAAAATGAAAACCATAGTAAAACTCGATTTAGACAAAAAACCTTGGGAACAAGACGGCCAGATTCATAATCGTTGGCATCCTGATATCCCAATGATTTCCATGGTAAAACCGGGTGATGAATTCCGTGTTGAATGTATGGACTGGACAGGTGGTCAGGTCGGCAACAATGACAGTGCGAATGATATTCGTGATGTGGACTTAACCCAAGTTCACTACTTAAGTGGTCCGATTGGTGTTGAAGGTGCCGAGCCTGGTGATTTGATGGTTGTCGACATCCTTGATGTCGGTACCTTTGATGAGCAACAGTGGGGTTTCAATGGCTTATTTGCTAAAGAAAATGGCGGCGGTTTCTTAACTGACCATTTTCCAGAAGCAAGTAAATCAATCTGGGATTTTCATGGTATTTACACCACATCACGTCACATTCCTAATGTGCAATTTGCCGGGATTATGCATCCAGGTTTAATTGGCTGTTTACCTTCTCAAGACATGTTAGAAGAGTGGAATAAGCGTGAAGCAGACTTAATTGCATCTGGAACAGAAGAATTACCTGTTCTTGCTTGTCCACCGGATGCCAGCACAGCAGTAATGGGCCGGTTGAAGGGTGATGAAGCCGCTGAAGCAGCAAAAATCGGGGCACGTACAGTACCTCCACGTGAGCATGGTGGCAACTGCGATATTAAAGAGCTTACCAAAGGTTCAAGAATCTATTTCCCAGTCTATGTAAAAGACGGTGGTCTATCTATGGGTGACCTTCACTTTTCTCAAGGCGACGGTGAAATTACGTTCTGTGGTGCGATTGAGATGGCGGGTTATTTAGATATTCGTGTCAACTTAATTAAAGGTGGTGTGAAGAAATACGGCATCAAAAACCCTGTTTTCAAACCAAGCGTTGTAGCTCCTAAATATAACGATTATTTGATCTTTGAAGGTATTTCGGTTGATGAGCAAGGCAAGCAACATTATTTAGATATGAATGTGGCTTATAAACAAGCTTGTTTGAATGCGATTGAATACATGAAGAAATTTGGTTACAGCGGACAGCAAGCCGTATCTATCTTAGGTACAGCCCCTGTTGAAGGTCATATCAGCGGAATCGTTGACGTACCAAATGCCTGTGCCACCTTATGGCTACCCACTGAAATCTTTGATTTCGACATCATGCCATCACCAGACGGTCCCCTTGAGTTGGTGACACCTGGTGTCAGTACAGCAAAAACATCTTAATTGATTAGAGGAAGAGTGCGAGCCTGAACAACCACAACTTGAACGTCGCGCCTGTCTTGGTGCATGTGCCGACTTTTCATTACGTTCATAAGCAGATCGTGTATTGCCATTCATCAGCGCCAAATTAGGTGCTGAAATAATGCGTGGTGCTTGCTCGCCACAGCTTTCGCAGGTACAAGGCAAGCTTGATTCACTCATTTTGCGTAAGGCCGAAAATTCGCCACATTGCTCACATCGGTAGTCATAAATAGGCATCGCACTCTTCCTCTAATCAATTAAGATGTTTTTGCTGTACTGACACCAGGTGTCACCAACTCAAGGGGACCGTCTGGTGATGGCATGATGTCGAAATCAAAGATTTCAGTGGGTAGCCATAAGGTGGCACAGGCATT
>DRHY01000319.1 GCA_011052985.1 Methylophaga thalassica | reverse complement strand
CCAATCGCTTAGCTCATTATTTGGTAGCGCAGCACGATATTGGCCCGGACACCTTAGTGGGCATATGTGTCGGGCGGTCGTTGGCAATGGTGATCGGTGTGCTGGCGATACTCAAAAGCGGGGGCGCGTATGTGCCGCTGGATCCCAGTTATCCGGTAGAACGTATACAGTACATGCTTGACGATGCTGCGCTTGGACTGGTCCTCAGTGACAGTGTGGCCCAGCAGAGCCTGACAGGGTTTGACGGTCAGGTCTTATTACTGGATGGCCTGGCTGATCTGGCAGGCCATTTGTGTGACGACTGTCCCAGTACGAATTTGCCAGTATCGGACTGCGGGCTAAGTGTGGAAAATCTGGCGTATATTATCTACACTTCCGGCTCAACTGGCCGGCCTAAAGGGGTGGCGATTGAGCATAGGAACACTTGCGCCATGTTACATTGGGCGCGCTCAGAGTTTGATGATGCCATGATCTCGCGGGTGCTAGCGAGCACCTCACTGAACTTTGATTTATCGATATTTGAGTTGTTTGTGCCATTGAGTTTTGGCGGTTGTTGTGTGGTGGTGCCTGATGCCCTGGCCTTGCTGGATAAGCACTATGATGTGACGTTGATCAATACCGTGCCTTCAGCGATTAAGGCCTTGCTGGAACAGCGAGCAATCCCGGCGAGCGTCCAGTGTATTAATTTAGCGGGCGAGCCGCTAGCGGTGCCAGTGGTGAACAGGATACTGGCAGACACAGCTTGTCGTCAGGTATACAACCTCTATGGGCCGTCAGAAGATACCACCTACTCGACCTATGTTGGTTTCTCATCTGAGGTGACAACACCGATGACGATAGGAAGAGTGGTGGCAAACAGTCAGGCCTATATACTGGGGGACTCAGCAGAGTTATTACCGAAAGGCTGTATAGGTGAGCTGTACTTAGGAGGGCTTGGGGTGGCCCGTGGCTACTATAACAAGCCTGAACTCACCGCGGAGCGGTTTATCGCGAACCCGTATTATGACCCGGAGAATGCGACGAGCTCGGCACGTTTGTATAAGACTGGCGACTTAGTGCGTTATTTACCGGACGGCAATATAGCGTTTTTAGGCCGCATCGATGACCAGGTGAAGATACGGGGTTTCAGGATAGAGCTTGGCGAGGTCGAGGAGCAGCTAACACAACATGCGACTGTCGATTCCGCTGTTGTGATAACAAAGGAAGTGGCAGGCAGTGAGCAGTTGGTCGGTTATATTAAACCGCAGACCAAACTAGATGAAGCTGAGCGGCAAGTATTTGTTCGTGATGTTAAAACTGCGATCTCAGCACAGTTACCGGACTATATGGTACCAGCAATTTTAATGGCGATAGAACAATGGCCATTAATAGCCAATGGCAAGCTGAATAAAAAGGCATTACCGGATCCGGATGGCAGTGCTTTGCAGGGAGAATATGTTGCACCGAAAAATAGTATAGAGGAAGCATTAGTGTCCTTGTGGCAAGATGTGCTTGGCATTGCGCCCATAGGGATCACTGCGAATTTCTTTGATGTCGGTGGTAACTCGCTATTGCTTACCCGCCTGAAAAATAAGTTTAAAGATGACTTTAGCATCGAAGTACCGATAAAGTTTTTATTTGAATACCAAACAATAGCCGTTCAAGCCAGCGTACTTGAAATCTATTTGGAAAATAATGAACCGAATGAATTGCATTCGGATGACCTTATTGAAGAGGAATTGTAAAAATGTCTATTGAAGTAATAAAGGATGCTAATTTAGCCGGTGTAAAACTATTTTTAAGTAACGGTAAACTCAAATTACAGGCAGCAAAAGGTGCATTAACGCCAGAGATGCGCAGTAAAATATTAGCGTCAAAAGAAGAAATAATAAAGATTCTGAAAGAACTGGATACTTTTAAAGAGCAAGATGAAACGAGGTATATTAAGCCTGCGCTATATCAAGATAACAAGTTAGCACTTTCTTTCCAGCAACAGGGTCTTTGGGTCACTAATGAGTTAAATCAGGGCTCGTCTGAGTACAATATGCCCAGCGCTTACCTGCTAGAAGGAGAGTTAGATTTAGCTTCTGCTGAGAAGGCGATAAAAGAAATTATTCGCCGACATGAAGTTTTACGTACTACTTACCACAATGAAGAAGAACTGCTCTATTGTCAGGTTGAGCAGGATATAGACTTTAATATTGAACAGATTAATCTTGTCGAGTATCAGCATCAAGAAAGAGAACAGAAACTAAACGCGCTACTCATTGAGCAAGCGAATAGAGCATTTGACCTTTCCAAAGATTTATTGATTAGGTTAAGCTGGATAAAACTTGATCAACAGCGTGGTATATTGTTTTTCAATATGCACCACATAGCTTCGGATGGCTGGTCAATGGAGTTGCTATCCAAGGAATTTTTTACTTTATATCGTGCCTATAATGAAGGAAATGATAGCCCGCTTATGCCTCTGAACCTTCAGTATGCAGATTACGCCCATTGGCAGCGAGAATATTTAAAAGGTGAGGTATTAGATAAACAACTTCTTTATTGGCAAAAACAGTTGGCAGATGTGCCTGTGGTACACTCGTTGCCATTGGATTATGCTCGCCCTAACAAAAAGCAGTATCAGGGAGCGGTAGTCACTGGAAAATTGCCTGCAACAATTGCAAAACAGTTACTCGCGGTGGCGAAAACGTATAACTTAACCCCTTTTATGTTAATGCATGCTGTACTGTCACTTATGCTTTCACGCCACAGTAATAGCTCTGACATTGTGATCGGCACTCCGGTTGCGAATCGTTCACAAGGTGAGCTTGAGCCTCTGATCGGCTTCTTTATGAATACCTTAGTGCTTAGGGTAGATACAAAGCATGACACCCTAGCTGACTATTTTGCCCATATTAGAAATGTCCATTTAGATGCTTTATCTCATCAGGATGTCGCGTTTGAACAGTTGGTGGGCAAGTTGGGCGTACCAAGAAGTAAGCAGCATACGCCACTGTTCCAAATTATGATGACGACAAATACCAACTATGGACTGAATGAAACTAGCGCCGCAAACTCTTTTCAATTACCTGGTTTGAAAATTCAAAATTACAGTTTTGAACACACCCCGGTGAAGTATGATTTAAACATAGACATGGATATCAGTGAACAAGGGCTGAGGTTAAACTGGACTTATGATGTGACGCTGTTTAGTGAACAACATATTGAACAACTCAATGTGCATCTTTGTCGTTTATTAACAGAATTAAGTCATGAGACGCAAACCAAGCAACCCCCCTATAGCCTGGCGATGTTATCAGAGGAAGAAACTCATCACTTGGTCTATGAGCTTAATGACACCGCCACGGACTATCCGAAGGATAAGTGTATTCATGAATTGTTTGAACAACAGGCGGTGGCAAACCCCGATAATGTGGCTGTGGCATTTGAAAATCAGACGCTTACTTACCAGCAACTCAATGAAAAAGCCAACCAATTAGCGCATTACTTAAAAGATAACCATGATATCAAACCAGATGTTTTGGTGGGTCTATGCATCGAGCGCTCATTAGAGATGGTGATAGGCATATTGGGGATCTTGAAAGCTGGTGCAGCCTATGTACCACTAGATCCTAGCTATCCGAAAGACAGATTGGACTATATGCTGGATGATGCCGCGCTGCAGCTTGTGTTAAGCCACAGTACAGTACAGGCTAGCCTAAAGCAATTTGAAGGTACGATTGTAACGTTGGATGGCTTTGCCACATTAGCGCAAGCTCAGTATGTAGCTAGCAGTTACCCAATAGAGAATCCAGATAAAGCGGAAATAGGGCTGAGTTCGCAGAATTTGGCGTATATGATATATACATCGGGTTCGACAGGTAAACCAAAAGGCGTATTGATAGAGCATCAAGCACTGTTTAATCGTATTGACTGGATGCAATCTCAGTATCAGATGTGCCATACAGATAAGGTATTACAAAAAACACCTTACAGCTTTGATGTATCTGTGTGGGAGTTTGTATGGCCACTGGCATATGGCGGGCAGTTAGTAGTTGCACGCCCGGAAGGACACAAGGATCCAGAGTATCTATGTAATCTGATCCAAAAAGCGGGAGTTACTAAGCTTCACTTTGTACCTTCGATGTTAGAGGCGATTTTAGGGTGTCCAGAATTTCAAATGTGCCACAGCATAAAGCAGGTTTTCTGCAGCGGAGAGGCATTGCAGCTCAGGCATGTTGAGGGATTCAAAGCAGCACAGAGCAAGGCGGAATTACATAATTTGTATGGGCCAACCGAAGCGGCGATAGATGTGAGCTACTGGGATTGTTCGCAAGACCTGGCAGAAGGTGTGCCTATAGGAAAACCGATCAATAATACCCAGCTTTTGATCTTAGACAGTGAATTAAATATCGTGCCAAAGGGGGTTGTTGGTGAACTACATATAGGCGGCCACGGTTTAGCACGGGGGTATTTAAATCGCGCAGCGCAAACAGCAGAACGATTTATAAACAATCCATATTACGACTCGGCTAGCGCCAATAGTTCAAAACGTTTATACCGCACAGGGGATTTAGTGCGCTACTTAGCAGATGGTAATTTAGAATTTATAGGTCGAGCAGATGATCAGGTGAAGATACGCGGTTTTAGGGTAGAGCTAGGCGAGATTGAGGCGCAGCTAACACAACAAGCTAAAGTAGATTCAGCTGTAGTAATGATTAAGCAAGCGGCAGCTAGCCAGCAGTTGGTCGGTTTTATCAAGCCGGACTCCAAGCTAGATGAGATCGAGCATGAAGCATTTGTTCGTGATGTTAAGGCTGGTATTTCAGAGTATTTACCTGAGTACATGGTGCCAAGCAGCATCATTGTGATAAATCAATGGCCATTAACGGCTAATGGTAAAGTAAACAGGAAAATGCTGTTATCTATGACCGCAGCAACACAAGCCAGTCATAAGCATCAACAGCCTACAACTGAAAGTGAATTGAAACTTAGCCAATTGTTTGAAGAGATTTTGCAAATTGAAAATATTGGGATTGACGATAACTTTTTTCAATTAGGCGGAGACTCTATTTTAGCGATTAAACTAGTTGGCAAAGCCAGAAAGCTCCACTTTAAATTAGATATAAATGATGTTTATGAAAAGTCTACTGTTCGACAGTTGGCTCAGTCGCTGGTTTTATCAAAAGAAGTTATTGGCGGCAGTACTGAAGTAACTGGTATTCAAAAGCTATTGCCAATACACCATGAAACCATGTTTGAAAAATATAGTAACAGACCAGAGATATACAACTATCTATCTTGTACCAGTTTGTTTACTTTACCTGACAATGTCGGTGAAGATATTATTAAACAATGCGCGCATCACATGTTGCTAAGTCATGATGCGTTGAGAATTAGATTTATAGAAAAAGATGATACAGCTTATGGTGAATATACCGCTATTTCCCAGACGATGTTAGACAAGGCTTTTGCGGTCGAAGAAATTGAAGGCGATGATATTTTACAACAGGTAAAGCAATTGTGTATTAAACATCAAAAGAGCTTTGAACTTTCTAATGCAAACGTATTTCGTTTGGTCATGATTAAAGCTGATGATGTAAACCGGATCATGATGACCGCACACCATGCGGTTGTCGATGCTTATTCGTGGCAGTTGATGGCGCAAGATTTAAATAATTGTTTTGAACAGTTGGTGGCAGGAAATAAACTTGAGCTGCCAGCTAAATTATCTTCTTATCAAAGTAAGGGAGATTATCTACACGCCAGTGCCGAGTCTGGAAAATTTTTACCTGAACTTGAATATTGGGTTCAGCAATTAAACCCTCAGGGACTTGGCATGAGCTATGATGAGGAAGTTGACGGCCTAGCTACCGCTGAAGATGTTTCATATCAAAACTTTAATTTGAGTGAAGAGGATACACGCGATTTATTCACAGTTTGTAAGTCTCATTTTGCTACTGAGATAAATGAGTTATTGCTCAGCGCTATGTATATGGGGTTGCGCCGTTGGCGAGATACACAAAGTTATCGCGTTTTTATAACTAATCATGGCAGGCAACCATCCCACTCTAAAGAAGATTATTCTCATACGGTCGGCTGGTTTATCCATAGATACCCGGTGCGTTTTGATTTTGCAATAGACGATTTATCTGAACTCATCAAACAGATAGATGGTACGCTGAACAGCGTGCCGAACGATGGCCTTGGTTATGGTGTACTTCGTTATCTATCTAAAGAACCTTCTTTATTGGAGCTAGATAATAATCAGGATTTCAAGATCAACTTTAATTTTCAGGGGAAGTTAGGTGCTGCGACAATGGAGGCACCTTCATTGGAATTTAGAGAGGAAGATGTAGGCAGTCTAAACCACCCAGAGATGAACACGGATCTATCATCATCTTTGTCATTCTCGGGAAGTGTGTATGGGCAAAAACTGTATCTGTGGTTTGCGTATGATAGCCGAACATTCAAAAAAGCGAGTATGGATAAACTAGCAGCTTTGGTTAAAGAAAGTCTGTTAGAAATTATCTGGTTATCTCGGAAGTAAGCAATATAAGAATTAATTAAAATTAAAAAAGATGGAAGTGACTGATTATGAACGATACTCGTGTTCTAGAGAACAAAACAGGCAAAATTGTAATTGGTATGTCTTTTGGCTACCACGACTCTGCCTGCTGTGTAATCAAAAATGGTGAAGTTTTGGCTGCGGTTCAGGAAGAGAGGTTTAGTCGCGTCAAAAATGATAAGTCGTTCCCAAAAGAAAGTCTTAGATATTGTTTGGAGTACGCGAATGTATCTCTTGATGAGGTCGATTGCATTGCATATTATGAAGATGCACAGAAGAAGCTTGCTCGTCAAATTTGGATGGGAACAATTGATGACGCTGACCCTTTTCGTAAAAAAGAGGTTTATCGTCATTTATGCGAGCAAAAGCCGGATGAAGTGATCAGAGATATAACTGGGTATAGTGGCCATATAGCAATTTCTGAGCATCATTTATCACACGCAGCCAGTACTTATTACTTTTCAGGCTTTGATGACGCAGCAGTGTTGACGGTGGATGGTGTCGGCGAGTGGGCTACAACCAGTTATAGTCATGGTAAGGGGGCTTCTTTAGAAATCTTTGAAGAAGTGAACTTTCCAGATTCAATCGGCTTATTGTACAGCACTATTACGAGCTTCCTTGGTTTTAAGGTTAACAGTGGTGAGTACAAGGTAATGGGCTTAGCGCCCTATGGGGAGCCAATTTACAAAGAGCAGATCCTGACTCTAATAGAAATGAGAGAGAAGGGACAATATCGCTTAAATATGAAGTATTTTGATTTCCTCAACACCAACCGAATGTATTCAGATGAGTTGATCAGTTTGATGGGACTTGAGCCGCGCAAGCCTGAATCTAAGCTTGATCAGGTGCACATGGACATAGCTAAAAGCTTGCAGGTCGCTTTAGAGGAGATCTTGCTCGAAAAAGTGCACTATTTATATGAACAAGTGCCAAGCGATAATTTATGTATGGCAGGGGGTGTTGCATTAAACTGTGTTGCTAATGGTCGTATTCAAAGAGAAGGACCATTTAAAAATCTATTTGTGCAACCAGCTTCTGGAGATGCGGGTACAGCGTTAGGAGCCGCAGCAGTCGCTTGGGTAAGGTTGTTTGGTGAACGACCGAGTCAAAAAGATACGCCTCACGCGTATTTGGGCATTGACGCATCAAGCGATGAAATCTTCAAACTGCTGTCTAATAGCGGCGTTAAATTTAGTGACTATCGTGGAAATGAAGAAGAATTAGTAAAGTTTACTGCGGCTAGGATCTCTGAAGGTGCGGTGATCGGTTGGTTCCAAGGTCGTATGGAGTTTGGTCCTAGGGCACTGGGCGCGCGCTCAATTTTGGCTGATCCTCGACTTGCAAATATGCGAGATAAGATAAACAGTCTTGTGAAAATGCGAGAAGCATTTAGGCCATTTGCCCCTGCGGTGATGGCAGAAAAAGCAAATGAGCATTTCGCTTTAGATTATCCTTCTCCATTTATGTTGCAAACATGTGATGTAGAGTCACTCATTGACTTACCGGCGATCACACATGTTGATAATTCAGCTCGAGTACAAACAGTGACAGCTGAGTCAAACAAAAGGTTTCATAGTTTACTACGAGAGTTTGATGCACTAACCGATTGTCCAATTATTTTGAATACATCGTTCAATGTTAGGGGGGAGCCTGTCGTAAGAACACCTCTAGATGCCTTAACATGTTTTGTAAGGGCAAGCATTGATTATTTAATACTTGGAGATTTTATTATCAGCCAAGCAGATATACCAGAGATGTGGAAGGTAGGTGTGAGCAACACGCCGATTAAGAAAGATAAAGACCCTCGCTCAATTGGTCATGCAGTGTATACATTCTTATAAGGTTAAAACTATGTCATTTAATGAATCTAAAAAACATCTCGCAGCGGAACTTGCAGAAAAAATCTACAAAGACGGTCCTGAGTTTGCACAATTATTAGGGTTTACCGGGTTGTTAGACTCCGAACATAATATTATGGCACCTCAAAAGAGCGACTCTGAACATGTTGGTATTTGGAAGAAAAACCCACAAACTGGCGATTTTGAGAGAGATATGGCTTACTCTGCAGATTGGAATTTCTGGGCGCAACAATCGACAATTTCAGCGAAAAAAACAGCAAAGCGACTAGTCTTGGCCGGAGAATCTGTTGCTCGAGGTATGCTATATGATCCAGGGTATACCCCATCACAGGTTTTATCTACGATGCTTGAACAAGCACATGGTGAAAGTGTAGAAGTCATTGATTTAGCAAGGACGAATGCGGATATTAGCGTGTTACAAGAGGTTGTTGAAGCATCAGAGCAGCTATCGCCGGATATTATTGTTATTTTTGCCGGTAATAACTGGGTTGGTAACAGAGCCTATCTGAGTTCACTGAAGAATGCTTATGAGATATCTGATAGCATAAAAACAGCTGGTGTTGCAGGACTAAAAGCACGATTAACCCAAGCTTTAAATCAAGAAATTAGTACGGCAATGGCACAAATCAACCAGCAGAGCACTCTGTCATCAACAGAAATTGTTTGGGTATTGCCGGAGTTTAATTTAGCAGACTGGAAAGATCCTGATATTCATGCTCATTGGTTGGAAACAGAAAAAGACAATCAGCGTTGGCGTGAATTAAAGAAACAAGCCGATTTGTTATATGCTCAAGGTGATTATAAAGCGTGTATTGAGTGTGCAAATGATATGTTAGTGTTGGATGAAGGGTCATGCTCTGCAACAGCTTATCTATTTGCAAACAGCTATGAGCAGCTAGGTGAATATACTGCTATGCGTCAGTATTTAGAAATGGCAAGAGATTCATCTATTATTGATTTATCACGCAGTTATACACCTCGTATCACTAATGAGATACGAGAAGTAATGATAGAATGTGCAGCTAACCATGGCAATTCGGTGATAAATTTGAAAGAAGTCTTTCAAGCGCACAGTAGCAATGGCATACCTGGGAAAGAGCTATTTTTGGATTACTGTCACTTAACGAGTAAAGGGATCCGGATTGCAATGGCTGAAGTAGCAAGTCATTTGGGTGACCAGTCAGTGTCTGCATCACAGCTGATTGATGACGCGCCTAATGCGAGTGAGCAAGATGAAGCAGATGCACATTTATTGGCTGCGATTCATAATGCGCATTGGGGTCAGAACTTTGATGTAGTGAGTTATTACTGTAACGAAGCCGCAAAAAAATCAGTAGATATTTTGAAAGTGATGCAACTATTTGTTGAATTGCAAAATAAACGCTTACCTATTTGGATGAATGAATCATTATCATCAGCGCTAGAAGATATGTCACCTCAAGTGAAGCGCTATTTATTCTCAATGGGCGCAAATTGCCTAGATCAGCTACTCTTTGAAGCGTTCGAGACATGTGCAAACATACATGGCGTTGCTTTAGGAGATATAATTCGTGGAGTCCAGCTACAGCAACATGCTGTCGATGATTTAAGTTCGACTAATTTGCTTGACCCATACTTCCATTCAGTGTCGTTTTCTGAGCAGCAATTAATGGAGGGGGGCCATAATACGCGGCATGATTTTTATAAAGCATACTTGCCATCGTCCACGTTCACCTTCTTTACTGATGGAAGTCAAAGCCGTACAGTAAAGGCGACATTGAAGTTGAATAACGAAGTTGCGAAGCAAAGCTGTGTTGTTATTAAAGTAAATGGTAAGGTATTGGATACAGTGACACTTTCTGAGCAGTGGTCAACAACGGAGTTGTTAGTTCCGACTACTTTATTAGTATCAGGCGCTAACAAATTAGAAATTGAATGGCCAGAACAGCGCTTTGACTCGAGTCTAAATATTCGCAAGATTTGCAAGGATATTAATAGCCAGTTGATCCCTGAACTATATCCGATGTACGGCAATATTTATTCTTTAGTTGTGCGTTAACCCATCATATAGGGTACACGATAATGTGTGCCCTATATAAAGCTATGAGTCTCAAGAAAGAAGCAATAATAACAAGGGAAAAGACAAATGAGCAACGACGGTGAGAACCAGAATTTGTATTTAAAAGAAGAAGTTTATTTTGAACCATTGTTTAATCAATGGTATGCGTGGCCTTACTTAATACCCCCAGTCACTGCTGCAAGGTATACTGACAAAACTCATCTTAGGATCATGAAATCCTTTGTTAATAACTATAAATTACATATTTTAGCTGCACAGGAAAGTGAGCTCAGCGGCGGAGAGTTCTTAAACTGTAGTGAATCTGAAGTTGAAGAAATTAAGTCACTGATCGATCGCACAGAGACTCATTATCATGACTTTTTAGAGCTATCTAAAGCCGTATCACAGTTAGACAAACTATTACTAAATCATACTCAAGGCACATCTCTGGAACCTTTATATCAGCAAGTTCCTGATTTGCTTAAAGGATATGTTGAGCTTACTTTTGACCGCCATCATCGCGCAGGATTTAGGTTACTTGAACCGCTGCTTTATCAATCTAAGTTTTATCAACCCCAGTTACAGACTTTATCATTTGGGCTTATGTCGAAGGTTAATGAAAGACCGTTTGTACTAAGTACTCCAAGACTGGCAGATG
>DRHY01000318.1 GCA_011052985.1 Methylophaga thalassica | reverse complement strand
CTGCACCGTCAATTTTTGACCAAGATATCCGTTGATTGATTTGAGTAATCTCATTCGGAATAGCGTCGAATGTTGGTGCAGGAAGTAACTCACGTGGTGGCAAAGGCGGACTTCCGGCAGAGACTTGCGTTCCATAACCTTTATTCACCATAAGTTGTTTGTTACCGCCACTTACCGCCACTTTTCCTCTAAGCACTTCGATATTTGAGGCCGTTCCTTCTTTGAGCACCGATGCTCGATATACAGTGCCTCGAACGGCGCTAATAGCAGAAGGGGTCTCAATTTCAAATCTTGAGCCTGGTCCAACCGCTGGTGTGACTTTTGTATCCATGCGACCTTGTACTAAATTGAGTCGTGAATCAACCATGCCGGTGACTCCATGGGCACTTAAGTGATCAAAGTGAATGAGGCTATTTTCATGTAGCGTTAAAATGGATTTGTCAGCAAATTCAATAGCTATGCTACTGTTAGCCCCTGTTTTTAGTTGATCGCCAAGATGCAACATGGTGCCAACGCTAACTATGTCACTAAGAGATTTCTTAGCTCGTTGTAAACTGGCTGTTCCAGTAAAAGAGATTATTTTTGCTGCTGCAGGATTGCTACGAATCCATTCTAATGGTACGCGTATTCTGGTTCCGGGCTGCATATGTTTGGGGTTTTCAATAGCGTTTAATCTGCGTAATTGCTCGAACCGAGTGACTTTATCTAAATGTTTTTCACTTAGATTCCATAAGTTGTCACCTTCGACGACCGTGTATATCCACTCTTGAGCTATAGCATTTACAGAAAATAGCAGCCATATAACAGAAAGAATGATGAAGCGATAAACGTTAAAAAGTGAATACTTCATTGAGTGCCCCAAAGATTTTTTGTATGGTCTGAATCTTTATTAATCAAGATTTATAGTAGCACTTACTTTCAGCAGATTTACATAGTTTCGTTAAATAAATTTAAGCGATTCAATGAGGTGTGAGAAGCAGATTATTAACCTAGGTATTTAGCACTTTCCATTACTCAGTCGTTAAACGTGGCTTTGGTAATGGGCTGTTTTGTAAACAGGACGATAAGAGTGAATGAATTGGGTTTAGGCGATTAACGATGCAACGCTAAAGTGTTTGCCATTAAACGAACTGTTATGGTCTGAAAGGGATCGAACCTAGTATCTCTAGCTTTGTTAACTGCTCCCTTACGTTTTGAACTGATAACGTGAAAATTTTACATTACAGTCTGTTATTACTACCGAGTCTCAGCACTATCCATTCCAGTCAACTTTTTATAAATATCAATATAAACATGTAGTTATGTTTTGGCATGATTGATGACTACTCTTTGTTAAGGGTTTTTATGAATCCTTTGATTTTAGTTGATTAGCTTAGGTTTATTAATCTCATCTCAACGCTTTAATTCCTGAGAGAGTTCAATCTTTTGCCCTAACGGCTAAAACACAATCATGTAATTAAGGAGAATATGATGAATAAAGATATTGCTGAAGGTAAATGGACTCAGTTTAAAGGCGAATTGAAAGAGAACTGGGGGAAATTAACGGATGATGAAGTTGATCAAACAAAAGGGAATGCTCAGCAATTAGCCGGTTTACTTCAAGAACGTTACGGCTTGGCTAAAGAGGAAGCGGAAAAAGAAATTGAGAAACTTGATAAATAACGGCAGATAACCTCTGCGAGCTTAAGTTTCCATAAGCTTCAAGTTATTAAAGTACGGCGCCCATGGGCGTCATACTAAATATGAATCATATACACAGTTCCTATGGAAATCATAAGTTTATGATTTATAAATTTAATCTTAATGACATACCTTTAATCGCTTTTTTATTCTTATTAAATATGTCGTTAATAAGGAGAACGATAAATGAAATTTAAAATGAATAGTCTAGCTATTTTGACTGCCGCTACTTTAATTAGCACTCAAGTACTAGCTAATGAATGGCAGGGTGAAGCAAATGATGCTTGGTTGGATGGTAAGCTGGAAACGGCGTTACTACTCAATACACAATTAAATAACTTCAAAATTGATACCGATATTAAAAGTAACACAGCGATTCTAACGGGTGAGGTCAATAATGAAACACAAAAAGAATTGGCCGGTGAAATTGCACGTAATATCGAAGGTATCTCTACTGTTAAAAATAACTTAACGGTAAATGCTGACTATCGTAATGATGACGATGATGCTTCATTCAGCAGAACTTGGAATGATATGACCGTCACTGCTGGACTTAAAATAGAGTTTGCTACGAAGGATGAGTTAGATGATACCGATATTAGTGTTTCAACTGATAATGGTGTCGTTACCTTAAAAGGTAACGTTAATACTGAAGCTGAAAAAGATCTTGCAACAGAAATGGCTCGAGGTTATGACAAAGTCGTTGAAGTGAATGATGAGCTTGTTGTAAAAAACTGATATTCAAATGTTAAACGCCAGCGAGCAAAGTGTTATTCACGAATTAAAGACTATTTGTGCTGATGGCCATCGTTTTTATGACATGACTGCAAGGATCGTGGTCAGTAGTGAAATAAGACTGTTGTTCCACGAAATGGCTCATGTCAGGGCAGATATTGTGAATGACATTAATGAACGTTTCCCAAAGCTAGAGGATACAATGCCTTGTAGTACATCACTAGCTTTATCCATGCGATCAAATTACAAACTGACACATGGAATGTGTGATGAGACAATTCATAAAGATTGTCTTGCTGATCTGGAAGCGATGGAAACGTGGTCGTTGGCGATTTTAAAAGTTAATGTTAGAAATATCCGCGATCGTCGAATGTCCTCCTATCTGGCGGGCCATTTGGCTAATATACAATTAAGTCAAGATCGGTTCAGTCGATTCACTACTGATGACCGAAGACATCGCAGATCAGGTTAGTCAAGCGATCTCAGTGAAATAGAACGAGGGGGTTGGGCAATCGTCTCAACCTCTTTATCTATGTTAATTCCAATGCTTTATCAGCATGCTAGACTCAGGAATATACACCTCATTCATATCGAGTCTTAATGCCAAAATTATTATTAATCACGACAGATGAAGACCTTTCAGTCAGGTTGAAAAAGCTACTCTCAGCAGGAGACTTTTTTCTTCATCAAGTTGAGCATTTAGATGACCCTAAGCACTCAGCGGATTTAGTAATTTTTGCGCCTGAGAAGGTCACCGAAACAGAGTTTAAATTATTCAAAACTCATCCCTTATTGCACACCGCTGACTGGATATTATTAAGTGATGGCTCACCCAACAAATGGGTGGATTTGATGATGAGTCAGGGTATGGCTTATCATTTCCGCCAACTTAAAGACTACTCCCCTCTACTCGATGTAATCCAAGACTTTGCTAACGAATTTAAGCGACTGAAAATAAACCGTCGTTCGGCAACTCAGACGTCTACATTAGATCAATACGGCTCACTACTAGGCTCATCTGCCGTCATGCATAAACTTTATCGCCTGATACGTCGTGTGAGTCAAACCGATGCGAATGTGTTTCTTATTGGTGAAAGCGGTTGTGGAAAAGAAGTTGCCGCTAGAACTATTCATGAGCAGAGTGAGCGAGCAAATGAACCCATGGTCTCAGTCAACTGTGCTGCTCTAGCAACTGATTTAGTTGAGAGTGAATTATTCGGCCATGAAAAAGGGGCATTTACTGGTGCAGTAAATCAACACATTGGTTTTTTTGAGCAGGGAGGCAAGGGTACTTTATTGCTTGATGAAATCACTGAAATGCCCTTGGCCTTACAAAGTAAATTGCTTAGAGTGTTAGAAAGTGGGGAGTTCCGAAGAGTCGGAAGTGATGTCGTTAAACAATCTAATGTAAGAATTATCGCTGCCACGAATAGAGAGCCTGAAGCAGCCATAGAGGCAGGTTTTTTACGTGAAGATTTGTATTTTCGTCTCGCCCATTTTCCCATCAACATTCCACCTTTGCGTGACAGGGATAATGATGTGCTTGAATTGGCTAAACATTTTTTGGCCTATCGCAATG
>DRHY01000317.1 GCA_011052985.1 Methylophaga thalassica | reverse complement strand
ATCGATTTTTAATATGATCAGCTTCGAGCGGTTTACGCAGTAAAGGATTATCTTGCAGATAAATCATCCCTGCAGCCAGATAATTACAGGCTCGCCAGTAATCATTAATGTTTGAAAGACTCTTTGCATCAAGAGGTGTTGCAGAGAATGTGCTGTTCATAGAGTAATCCTCGCTTTATTTATCTGTGCAGACTACCTGAGTAAGATGACAATGGTTTGATTTATTAGAAGTAAAGATTTGATAGCAATGATAGTTTTTATCAGCTTACTATTATTGCTAATCGTCATAAAGAGGAATAACGATTAAATTGATGAGGATCAAAAAAAGGATGATTAGGATGAGCGCCTGCTGTTCAGCAGGCGCTCAGGGCTAGGCTTTAGTTAATAAAAATCGATAGTTGCGCTGAGTGAAACGGTTCTTGGCGCACCCAGAACCAAGTAACCATTACCTGGATAACCGCCCACAGAAGACCAATAATCTCTATCAAACAAATTATCAACGCGTGCTCGCAGGGTAATATCTTGATTAGCTAGTTGAATCAGATACTTTGCTCCAATATCAACTGTTGTCCAATCATCAACCTTGAGCGTATTTGCGTCATCTGCATAACGAGAGCCTGTGTAGTTAACACGACCATCTACTGCAAGTCCATCTACTGATGGAATGTCCCACTCAGCTCCAACAGTCGCTTGCAATTTGGCAACACCAATTACCTGGTTGCCATCAATATCTTTATCTCCGGTATCTTTTTGTTTTGCATCAAGCCATGTCAGACCACCGAGTAATTTTAAATCTTCAGTTGCTTTTCCATAGAGAGTCAGCTCAACACCTTGATGTTCATCTTCACCTGATTGTCTGAAAATGGGACTATTTGGATCACTTTCATCCATAAAAGAGCGTGGCTTAGATGTTGTAAAATATGCTAAACCTGCACCAAAGCTATTGTTTTCATACTTTAAACCAAGTTCTTTTTGTTCCGATACGTATGGAGCAAAAGATTCTCCTGCGTTAATCACAGTAACATTAGAACCGGAGCTGGTTGCAGTCGTACTGCTAGCAGTGTCCCCTTTAGTCAAGCTTTCAATATAATTAGCATAGACAGATAGTTCAGCATTTAACTTAAATACAACACCAATTGCTGGTGTGATTTCACTATCATCATATTGCCCAATAGGCCCAGTCTGACCGTTGTAATCAAAATCTTCTGTTTTTAATGTTTGATGACGGGCACCTAAAGTCAGCATCAACGTATCATCAATAAAAGATATAGTGTCCCCTACTGCAAAACTGTTAAGTCTCACTCGACTTCCCAATCTTGGACTATACAAATCGGCTAGCTCAGGCCTGGCGTAATATGTTGGCTTGTATAAATTGCTGCCGCCCGGAATTGAGACAAATCGATAAGCGTTCTTTGTTTCTGACTCAAAGTATGAATATGCGGTAACCCATTCATGCTTGATAGGGCCAGTTTTAAACATACCTTTGATACCTACCTCACCCGTTTTGATACGATTCACACGGCCATTATCAAACCTGCTTAGTGAACCACTCCCTGTTGTGCCATTTGTGATATTTAAATTACCAAGCGAATTTTCTTCTTCCCCATACCTCATACCATAGGCAGCCCAAGCGGTCATATTCTTTGAAAAATCATATTCACCTCTAAACGTACCAAAATAATCTTTTTCATCTGAGTAAGACCATGGTTGTGCCCAATTTTCGCTTGCATTCGGCGTCGATGGAACCTTAGTCACTTGACTCATTAAACGTAAATTCGTTCTACTGTGATCCAACTGATGATTTTGATACCCGAGATCAGCTGATAACCTCAACCGTTCGCCTTGATAATCCAAACCTATGTTGAATAGATTTAACTCAGCCTGTTCATCGTCAATCGATGTCCCACCATTATGATGAGCGGCATTGATCCTGACTCCAAACTCATCATTGTCACCAAAACGACGAGCAATATCCGCTGAGCCATTTCTCTCATCATTTATAGACGCACCTAGCGTGATTCGGTTTAAATCGTAATTTGGAGCGCGTTTAGGCAAAAGATTTATCGCCCCTCCGATGCCACCACCATTAGGGTTAGCTCCTGTAAGAAAAGCAGATGCACCACGCAAAACTTCAACACGCTCAAATAACTCTGTTGCAATATACTGGCGTGGTAATAATGAATATAAACCGTTATATGCAACATCATCTGAGTTTAAAATGAATCCTCGTATAAAATAGGATTCCTGAAAATTACCGAATCCTCGTGCAACCCTAACCGTCGGATCGTTTTTTAGAACATCCCCAACACTTTGTGCTTGCCTATCTTGGATAAACTCATTGGTATAACTGGTAATACTGAATGGTGTATCTAGATTATCTTTCGTACCTAGAATACCTGCTCGTCCCCCTTTAGCAACTTGACCTCCGGCAAATGCCGAAGACAATCCTTCAGCACTCGCATCAGCACTGGCTGTCACTGAAAGAGTATCTAGCTGTATAGCACGCTCATTGGGTTCTACCCTATCTGCTGCAAATGCAATATTCGTCGCTCCTATTGCAACAACGACAGATGTGTAAATCAGTTTAAGTTTCATAGCTTATCCAAGATAATTAGTTGTGCGCATACTAACTATTTGCAAAATAAATGTAAACAAGACTGATTTGCATTATCTCTTACTTTCTAATGATAGATTCACAACATTAGGCACTTCTTATGAAAAATTATGCGTATTTTTGAGCCGGACATACTTATGGATGGCACTGAATTTTTTGCTTATCAGCGATTAAAATAGCTATGGGTAGTATGTAAGAACTTTGAGTGGCATATGATATGTAAGGAAACACCAAGTCCCTTGGCATCGGAACATGTAACTATCGACCTGGTAGACGATGCTGAAAATTTTGTCTTACCTAATGGCTGTAACCGTCTGAGTGATTACGTATTATGGGCGATATCAGTTAACGGCAGGTCGCATACCACATTGGTCTAATAGTGCTTGCCATGCCTGAGTATGTTGTTTTACAGCTAAAACATATCGTTTATACAAACTGTCTTTTGAGTCCATTGACAGCGTTGAGTTGACATATTGTCGAAAATTAGCTGTTCCCCCGCCCTCTGCAAGTCGGTTAATCAACGGTAAAAGCTGATCAGCGGCCTGACTTACTATGGCAATATATGGCTGTACTTTGCCAATATAGATGTTCATGAAAAACTGATTCATGACGGTGGCTTGGCGGCTCGCTTGTTTTTTGTAACAAATCGGTTGCTCATCAATACGGTGTTTTAGCATGGCTGTTGCACTCGTGAGGTGTT
>DRHY01000316.1 GCA_011052985.1 Methylophaga thalassica | reverse complement strand
ATCGATTTTTAATATGATCAGCTTCGAGCGGTTTACGCAGTAAAGGATTATCTTGCAGATAAATCATCCCTGCAGCCAGATAATTACAGGCTCGCCAGTAATCATTAATGTTTGAAAGACTCTTTGCATCAAGAGGTGTTGCAGACAATGTGCTGTTCATAGAGTAATCCTCGCTTTATTTATCTGTGCAGACTACCTGAGTAAGATGACAATGGTTTGATTTATTAGAAGTGAAGATTTGATAGCAATGATAGTTTTTATCAGCTTACTATTATTGCCAATCGTCATAAAGAGGAATAGCGATTAAAATTGATGGGGATCAAGAAAGCATGACAAAGTTGAGCCCCTGCTGCTCAGCAGGGGCTCATACATGGTTAGATTAATAGAAATCTACCGTTGCACTGATTGAAACAGTTCTAGGGGCACCGAGTGTAATTTGCCCACTGTCATTAGCTGAACTCCAGTAATCACGATCAAATAGATTATCAACACGCGCTCTCAGTGTCAGATCCTGATTACCTATATTAACTAGGTAACGAGCGCCAAGTCCTACCGTGGTCCAATCATCTAGTTTTAGGGTGTTGGCTGCATTGGCATATCGTGAACTGACGTAATGGACTTGACCATCCACTGCCAATCCATCAATTTGAGGCACTTCCCATTCAGCTCCCATTACGGCCATCCACTCGGCTACACCGATGGCACGTTTTCCTTCAGTAGTGGCATCGCCCGTGCCTTTTTGCTTGGCATCCAGCCAAGTCACACCGCCAAGTAACTTCAAATTATCAGTGGCTTTACCGTATAAAGTGAGTTCAACACCTTGGTGTTGATTTTCGCCCGTTTCAACAAAAATTGGATTGTCGGGATCGGTTTCATCCATTAATGTTCTTGGCTGATCAGTCGTAAAGTATGCTAAACCTCCACCGAATGAATCGGTTTCATATTTAAAACCAACTTCTTTTTGCTCAGACACATATGGTGACAGTGATTCTCCACCATTTACAACATTGATATTATTCCCTGAAGATGTAGTTGTAGTTAATTCTGCAGTTTCACCTGCTACTAAACTTTCAATGTAATTTGCATACACAGAAAGCTGCTCTGTGATTTTAAAAACACCACCTATTGCTGGAGTGATTTCACTATCTTCATAAGAAGTTCTGACACCTGTATTAACATCATAATTGTCAACTTTTATTGCCTGATGACGAGCTCCAATAGTTACTTGTAGTTGGTCATCCACAAAAGATAATGTATCGCCAATGGCAAAACTGTTAAATTTGGTGCGCGTATTTAAGGATGGAGAGTCAAAATTGTTTCCTGAAACGGCAGTTGAAGTAAATGCTGGTTTGGAAACATACTGAGGTTGATAAATATTGGTATTCGTTTGAGTGCCTGCAAAATCATACGTGTAACCATTCTTGGTTTCTAACTGAAAGTATGAATAAGCTACGACCCAGTCATGGCCAATAACACCTGTATCGAAACGACCTTTCAAGCCTATTTCGCCTGTATCAACGCGGTCTTCACGGGCGTTGTCGAATCGATAAAATCTACCAGCACCTGAGTTAGCATTAGTCAAAGTAAAGTTTGCTAGTGAGTTTTCTTCTTCAGAGCGTCGCATACCATAGGCAGCCCATGCAGTGACTTCATCAGTTAGGTCATATTCGGCTCTAAATGTCCCAAACTTATCTTCCTCGTTTGAGTAAGACCATGGTTGAGCCCAATTTTTGCTCGCATCAGGTTCTGAAGGCACACTATTTACACCTGAAAGTCTTACATTAGTCCTTGTCTGATCTAATTGATTATTTTGATATCCGATATCAGCAGAGAGTCTTAAACGTTCACCTTGATAATCCAACCCAATATTGAATAAGTTTAGTTCAGCTTGCTCATCATCAATAGACGTTCCACCGTTATGATGCGCGGCGTTGACTCTGACACCAAATTCATCATTTTCACCAAAACGTCGCGCAATATCTGCTGCGATATTGCGTTTATCATTCATAGACGCACCAAGCGTAACGCGGTTCAGATCATAGTTAGGGGCACGTTTAGGTAAAAGATTGATTGAACCACCAATAGCACCTCCTAGAGGATTGGCACCTGTTAGAAAGGCCGAAGCGCCACGTAACACTTCTACTCGCTCAAATAATTCAGTTGCGATGTATTGTCTTGGTAATAAGTTATACAGCCCATTGTAGGCAACAGCATCGGATGACGTTGTAAAGCCACGAATCATATAGGCTTCCTGAAAATTACCAAATCCACGGGTCACTTGCACACTAGGATCGTACCGTAAAACATCGCCAACGCTTTGGGCTTGCCTGTCCTGAATAAATTCATTCGTATAACTGGTAATACTGAATGGGGTATCTAAATTATCTTTTGTACCCAAAATACCCGCTCGTCCACCTTTAGCAACCTGGCCTCCAGCAAAGGCTGGTGAAAGTCCTTCGGCGCTAGCATCTGCACTGGCTGTAACAGAGAGAGTGTCTAGTTCTAAGGTACCCTCTTTTAGTTCAAGCATATCTGTTGCATATGCAATATTGGTACTTCCGATTGCAATAATGACTGATGTGTAAATCAGTTTAAGTTTCATAGCTTATCCAAGATAATTAGTTGTGCGCATATTAACTATTTGAAAAACAAATGTAAACAAGACTGATTCACATTATTACTTACTCATTAAATAAGAATGCAAAACATTAGTCACTTCTGATGGGTAAGTAATGAATATTCGTGAGGTGGATAGAATTATTGATTCACATATTTTTATTTATAAGTGATTTACATCGTTACAACTGGGATCTAAAAATTTTGAGGGCATATAATATGAAAAGAAATACCAAGTCACCCTAGCATCGGAAATAATAACTATCGTACTGGCAGACGGTGCTGGAAATTTTATCTGAACTGATGGCCGAAACAGTCTAAGTGATTATGCAATGGGGTAATATCAGTTAACGGCAGGTCGCATACCACATTGGTCTAATAATGCCTGCCATGCCTGAGTATGTTGTTTTACAGCATAAACATACCTGTTATACAAACTGTCTTTTGAGTTCATAGACAGTGTTGAGTTGACATATTGACGAAAATTAGCTGTTCCCCCGCCCTCGGCAAGTCTGTTAATCAACGGTAAAAGCTGATCAGCGGCCTGACTTACCATCGCAATATATGGCTGTACTTTGCCAATATAGATGTTCATGAAAAACTGATTCATGACGGTGGCTTGGCGGCTCGCTTGTTTTTTGTAACAAATCGGTTGCTCATCAATACGGTGTTTTAGCATGGCTGTTGCACTCGTGAGGTGTT
>DRHY01000315.1 GCA_011052985.1 Methylophaga thalassica | reverse complement strand
TGCTCAGCTTCACTATATTAATGAAGTCATAATAAAAAAAGCCTCGTCAGAAAATAGACAAGGCTTTTATATATATGGCCTTACGTGGTTATGGGGTCAAATTGATAGATGTACCAAACAAACCTACAAGGCCAATAATAATTAAATAAATAGCCACAATATAACTAAGTAACCGTGGCACAACTAAAATCAAAATACCTGCGATCAATGAAATCAGTGGGGTTAATGCAATACTCATATATCTCTCCTTGTGAGTGGATCTGAAGTATGACGGCAAATAGCCTACATCAGCAATAGTAACTTACTCATTTAATAGCCAGTTATTCTCAACAGCGATCTCTATTTGCTCTGTCACCCATTGATGTATATCCGGAAAAACCTGACCGATAAAGTCATGCGCGGCGATTACTTGTGATTTTTTCACACCGCTTTCTATCCAAGTTTTACCTTCATTACTTATGTTGAGTAAAAAAGGTAATAATCTATCGACCGCTTTCATTAATGTTGCTTCTGTAGAGTCAGAAAATTCTTGCTCATCCCACAATATTGGTAGATCTTTGATGGGATTTCCTGGATGTGATGCTAAGCGTTGTACGCATCGACTTTCTGCTTGATTAGCTGTAGAACGTTCCGCCGAATATAAAAAAGTATCGCCAGCATCAATTTCCCCTAGGTCATGCACCAGTGCATATTTAAGTAGACGTGCCATATCCACTTCTAGCTGAAAATAATCAGCAAATGACCAACATGCCATGGCAAGATGCCATGAGTGCTCAGCAGAATTTTCTAGACGATGTCCACCTGTGATGTAACTTCGACGCTGGACATGTTTTAACGCATCCAGTTCAAGAAAAAAATCAGTTATCTTTTTCATAGTGAGTTTTTGATTAATTTATTACGTTAATATCTGAAATATCTGTCAGTGGACAGATGGGTGAGCTGTCAAATAATGAATGCATCGATGTTGAATGTTGCTAGCCAAACAACATCAGGAACTGAATCATCACATAATAGATGCCACTTCGCATGGCTTACAACACTGAACTCTCAATAATCGCCTATATCCTTTTGTTGTTACTGATTAATCACTAAAGTACTTCACTCAGCTGCTGCTGAGTTAGTCCGCTGTGTTGCTGTCGATAATTAAGCTCAAAGCTGACGATTTTCATTAGCCATGAAGTTAAGTCTAGTCAGAAACGCTTTCGATAATGACAGCATAGTGAAAATAATGAGTCTGTTAATCCTTTGTTCATCATCAAATGATATTATATTCGGCTATTCTGGTCAGTTCACTACAGTCGCTCGCGACGGCAAGTCCTGTCACATAATCGTCAGGCAAACATCACTCTTTTGGAGCTTAAATGAACGCATGGTATTTCCTCTGCTTTTTATCAGCAGCATCGATTTTTATTGCTTTTGCGAATCAATATTTACTGAAGTTACAAACCACTATCGCTATTACTTCTGGCTCAGTGGCGATGTCTTTATTGTTAATGGCATTAATAAAATTCGGTGGTAGTGATTTAGCGACATCAATCAGTGATGCCTTTGCCGGACTGAACTTTAACCTCCTCCTTCTCAAAGGCATGCTTGGTTTTCTATTATTTGCCGGCGCCCTAGAGATTGACCTTAACCTGCTTAGAAATCAACGCTGGGAGATTACTATCCTAGCGCTATTTTCAACCCTTTTATCAACCGTATTGATCGGTTATGGCAGCTACTGGGTGCTCAATTTAGCTGGCTGGGAAATACCACTTATTTATTGCATGTTGTTTGGTGCGTTGATCAGTCCAACAGATCCAATTGCGGTGTTAGCTATTATTAAAAAAATGAATGCGCCTGAAAAAATTTCAGTGCAAGTTGAGGGGGAGTCGCTGTTTAATGATGGCGTAGGCCTAGTCGTATTTACTACCATTTTTGCCATTGCATTCTCAGGTGCTGAAGCCAGTTTCTCTGGTGTTGCTGAACTATTCCTAGTCGATGCGGTGGGAGGGATTGTATTCGGTGGTGTATTAGCATGGATTGCACATTGGTTGATTTGCCGCAGCACTGACTCCAGTATCGAGCTACTCATTACTTTGTGCATTCCAACAGCAGGTTATGCTCTAGCCAACGTTATTGACGTGTCAGGCCCATTAGCAATGGTGGTGAGTGGCATCGTTATTGGTAACATCACTCGAACAGTAGGATTTACTGAACAAAGCCAACTTACCCTCTCGCACTTCTGGCATACGGTAGATGCCTTCTTAAACGCACTTTTGTTCCTATTGATTGGTTTAATGCTCGTTATCATGCCAGTGAGTTGGATGGAAATTACATTGGGCCTAATCATGATTCCATTAGTCCTGTTGGCTAGATTTATCAGTGTGTCCTTGCCGTACATTGGTTTTAGACGCTTACGTCAATACGATGCTCACGCGATTAAAATTTTAACCTGGGGTGGATTACGCGGCGGACTGGCTCTTGCTATGGCGGCCTCAACACCAACAGGTGCACTCGTTATCAATGGTGTTGA
>DRHY01000314.1 GCA_011052985.1 Methylophaga thalassica | reverse complement strand
TTGCAAGCGGTGCTGCCACAGTACATGGTGCCTGCAGCTTTGGTGTTGATCTCACAATGGCCGTTGACCCCCAATGGAAAGATAGATAAAAAGGCGCTCCCCAGTCCAGACAGTGTAGTCTGTGTGGGACACTATGAAGCGCCTAAAACAGAAGCTCAAATGATGCTTGTTGCAATCTTTGCTGAGTTACTTGAATGTGAAGCGAGTCAAATTAGTATGACTGCAAATTTCTTTGAGCTTGGTGGCCATTCATTATTAGCTGTTCGTCTCATAGCTTTAATAGAGCAAAAGTTTGCTAAATGTTTGCACATCAAAGATGTGTTTGATGCAAGTTCATTGCTGTCATTATTGGATAAAATAGATCAAGCCCCCGTGGCCGCTAGCAAGAAAAAAATTACGGCATTGAAAAGGCACTCTGGAGGGCTTGTATTGAGCTCATATGCTCAACAGCGCTTGTGGTTTATTGATCAACTGCAAGGTGGCAGCCCTGAATATAATATGCCGCTATCTTTAATGGTAGAAGGACTCTTTTGTGTACAAATTGCCGAACGCGCATTGAGGAAAATTATTCAGCGTCATGAATCACTTCGTACAACATTCTCTGTACATCATGATGACGTAATGCAAAAAGTGCACGACAAATTTGAATTTACTTTATCTTTGCATGACCTGTCTAACTTGCAAGCCGGAGAGAAGGAGTCAGAGATAGCAGAGTTGGTTGCTCGAGATAAGCTGAAGCCGTTTAATCTGGAGCAAGGGATAATGCTCAGAGCTGGTTATATTTTACTTGATAAAGGTAAAGGTATCCTGTTGTTTAATATTCACCATATAGCGTCTGATGGATGGTCTATGCGAATCTTGAACAACGAGTTTATCACTTATTATGGCAATATTTCGCAAGGCAAAAATGACGACTTGGTACCACTGAATTTGCAATACAGTGATTATGCACATTGGCAACGGAGTTGGCTAAGTGGAGCACGATTTGATAAGCAGCTTAACTATTGGCAAAAACAGTTGGATGGTGCACCAGCAATACATGACTTACCTTTGGACTTTCCTCGCTTGGAACAAACTGTTCGTCCTGGCGCAATGATCAAACACTGTTTGACGGTACCGCTTAGCAAGCAATTAAGGCTGTTTGCTCAACAGCATAAAATGACGCCATTTATGTTACTACATTCAGCGTTGTCACTTTTAATATCAAAACATTCAAATAGTTCGGATGTCGTAATTGGAGCGCCAGTAGCGAATCGTATTCAACGAGATTTTGAGCCACTAATCGGTTTTTTTGCAAATACATTAGTACTTAGAGTGGATACGACTAAAGAGTCGGTAACAGAATATCTTTCCCATGTGAAACATGTGCATAATGAAGCGCAAACACATCAGGATATACCTTTTGAAAAGCTGGTTGAGCTATGTAATGTTACACGTAGCACGATGCATACACCGCTATTTCAAATTTTACTGAGTATGAATACGGCGGGTCAGAGTAAGCATTCAATCGCAGATGTAACATTTAGTCCTGTAGAAAGTGAAGCTTATGTTTCAAAATTTGACTTAGATATTAGTGTAGAAGATTCAGAATTGGGGATGGAGGTCGCTTGGCTTTATGATACATCTCTCTTTACTGCAAAACACATTAGGTTGCTAAGTGAACATTTCGAACACTTACTCGAAGGTATTATTCACAATAAAGCGTCAACGTTAGATGCTCTGCCGATGTTAAGTGAGCAAGAGTATGTGAAGTTGACTGAAACGCTCAATGATACAGCGTTCGATAATGGTACAAAAGGGTTGATCCATCAGCTATTTGAAAAAAGCGTGCAAGCAGCGCCAGAGCAAATCGCAATGGAATTTCAAGGGATGAAGTTGAGCTACTCTGAGCTGAATGAACAAGCGAATAGGTTAGCGCATTACCTGCAAGCGCAAGGCTTAGTCGGCGATATGCCTGTAGGGTTATGCGTTGAGCGTGGTTTTGTTATGGTGATTGGCATTCTCGGAATTTTAAAAGCGGGCGGAGCTTATGTACCATTGGATAGTAATCTGCCTGAAGTGCGATTACAGTATATGTTAAATGAATTGAAATTAACATTCGTGCTTGACCAAAATGATAAAATGCGCGCGCTGGATTTGCCTGATACATGTAAAGTAATAACATTTGATAATGGCTTTGTTGAAACACAGCTGAGTACGTATTCAAGTGCAAACCTAGTTACAGAGAATACGCAAAGAGACGATAGTTTGGCATATATTCTTTATACTTCTGGTTCGACTGGGCAGCCTAAAGGTATTAAACAAACGCATCGTACAATTAGCAACTTAATCTATTCACAAGCATATAGTGAAAATATCACTAAACCACTAAGAACGCTGCAGTTTACGCCTTATACGTTTGACGTTTCTATTCAGGAATTAGCAACATGCTGGTTTACAGGTAGTTGTTTAGTTGGTATAAGTGCTGAAACAAAACGTGACCTAAATACACTGTCGAACGTTCTGCTATCAGAAAATATCGAAAGGTTATTCATACCACCTGCGGTATTACAGTTTATTGCTGAACAAATAATAGATGCAGGAATAACGTTACCGAAGTTACGAGAAATATACTCTGCGGGCGAAGAGTTAGTTATAACTCCAGTTATTGATGCATTCTTGGGTGTACATCCGACATGTCGCCTGTGGAATTGCTATGGGCCTACAGAGACACATGTTGTTACGATGGCTGAAATTGTTCATGGCAAATCGGGATATTCTGCAAGTATCGGAAGGCCAGTTAACAATACAGAACTTTACTTGTTGGATAAACAAGGTAATTTAGCACCATTCGGTGCTGTTGCTGAACTTTATTTGGCAGGAGATGGAGTTGCCTTGGGGTATGTTAATGTCAACCTTGATAAAGGTAGATTTATCGAACAGCAGGTTTTCAGTCATGGCAATCGTAAGCTATATCGAACGGGGGATTTGGTTAGGTATTGCGAAGATGGTAGCTTAACTTTCATTGGCCGTGTCGATGAACAGGTAAGTATAAACGGTTTCCGTGTAGAGTTAGGTGAGATTGAACAGCAATTATCCACGTTTGATAAAGTAAATACATGTGTCGTCATGTACAGAGAGTCAGACTTAGGCTTTAAGCGTTTAATTGCATACATAGTTGTAAAAGAAGCTTATAAAAATGAATCTCAAGACGCATTAAGCAATGAATTTGCAACAGCACTTGCTGGTGTTTTACCAAGTTATATGCACCCAAGTGTTTACGTGATACTTGATCAGCTTCTATTAAATGCAAATGGAAAGATAGACAAAAAGAATTTGCCGCAACCTGAGTCTAGGGGCTCACAAATAATTGCGCCATCGAATGAAATAGAAGAACAGTTGCTATCTGCAATGTCTAGTTTATTAGGGGTAGATGAACAGTATATCTCAGTGACTAATAGCTTTTTTGAGTTGGGACTGAGTTCACTGAAGTTATTTTCATGTGTAAATTACATCAATAAAGAGTTTGCCTTAACACTGACTGTTGCTGATCTATACAAAAATAATACCGTGCAATTACTGGCAGGGAAAATTAAAGAACTAAGTTTGGTATCTAACATGCTGACAAATGACAATGACCAAATGTCGTTCCTTGAGGATGGAGAAATATGAATACTTTACAATCACTTTTACGTCACTTGAGTGAAAATAACGTAAAACTACATGTTGAAAATAACAAAATTAAGTATAAGGATTCAAACAAAACCGTCCAAGGAGAAGTGCTTGAACGTTTAAAAGAGCATAAACAAGAAATTATTGATCTATTGAATAAAAGTCAGTTAGGTGATCATTCAAAGATGTTGGGGGGGTTTCAATCCGGTGATGCTATCCCCGTGTCACAATATCAGCGTAGTCTACTATTTTCTGAACAACTGACAAAAGCAGGTGAAGGGAATAACTTAGCTTTGAGCTTTCGTTTTGATACTGCTGTTGATGAAAGTAAATTATATCAAGCTGTGAGAGAGTTATTTGTGAGCAATGATGCTCTAAGATTGGGATATCAGCATCACAACGGCGATTGGCAGGCTACTTTGAACGACCATCAAGCCAATAAGATTGAAGTCGAAAAATCGTCAGAAGAAGCGTTAATAGCGCAATATGGCAGTTTGGAAAATTGCTGTATTAATTACATAAAAGAAAAGTTCCCATTTGATGGTTCACCATTAGCAAAAGCGAAAATCATACAGCTTGGTGAACATGGATATTTACTTACTATTGTTGTTCACCATGCTGTTTGTGATGGCATTTCATTATCTTATCTTAGTCAGCAATTAGAGCAAAATTACGAAAGAAAGGTTGGTTCGTTAGCTGATGTTGAACGTGCTTCTTACCTTGATTATTTGGTGTGGCAGCAAAAGCATGCAGATAAAAAGTCTGTATCTTACTGGCAAAATAAACTGGCAGGGATACCTGATACGATAGATTTGCCATTTGATATGACCCGACCGAACCATATGACTTTTTCTGGCTCTACTTACAAAGTGGCTTTACCTGAGACTCATAATGATCGGTTAGCGCAGCTTTCAAAGTCACTCGGTGTTAGTCAGTTTAACTTATTGCTAGCTGCATTTAATGTCTTTTTGAGCAGGTATTGTGCTCAAGACGATATTGTCGTTGGTGTTCCTTTTGCCAACCGTGAACAAGCAGATACGGAACAAATGATAGGGCTGTTTATTAATACCTTGCCAATTAGAGTGCAACACGACAGCAAGGCCACATTTACTCAGCTTGTATCCCAAGTCTCAGATGTGTTACAAGAGGCTTCTATTCACCAGCATTCGCCATTGGTTGAAATTATAGAGGCTGTTAATCCGATCAGAAGTGCCAGTTATTCTCCATTATTTCAAGTTTTAGTTAACTACCTTGATGTGCCCAAAGAGGCAGTGAAAAGTTATTTTCAGAAGAGTGTGTTTGAGCTAGGAGAACAAAATGAGCAGTTGGCGAAGTACGATTTATCATTAAATATCTATAAGCTTGGGGATAAGCACGAGCTAGTTTTTGAATACAACAATGTTTTGTTTTTCCAAAAAACTGTACAAAGAATGGCAGAGCAATTTACTGTTTTAGTTGGAGAGCTACTTGCCGCACCAACTATTGCGGTCAATGAACATACTATGTTGACAAAGCTAGATGAAGAGTTGATTAATGAGATTAATAATACTTCTTCACCACTTCCCTCTTTAAAAAACCCTTATCTCTTAGTGGCACGCACTGCGAATTTGACTCCAGAAAAAACGGCATTAGTGTTTCAAAATGAGGAAATTACATTTTCACAGTTTAACCATCGAATTGAGCAAATAGCCAGTTATTTGGTGGCAGCCAAAGTGCGTAAGGGTGACCGAGTTGGATTGTACTTTATCCGATGTGTTGACATGGTGTGTGCTATGTATGCATGTTTTAGGCTCGGCGCTGTTTACGTACCATTAGATCCCAGTTATCCGAACAAGCGTATTGCTTATATTTGCGAAGATACTCAGCCAAATTGTATTTTGTCATTATCAGCGCTGAGCTCAAAGTTATCAGCGTTGCAAACTAGTAGTCCAATCGTCTATGTTGACGAGCCACAAGACATCACTGTGCAGGAGCTACCAGAGGTAGAGATCGGATCCAGTGACACTGCCTATGTAATACATACCTCGGGCACAACGGGCAACCCTAAAGGGGTTGAAGTCAGTCATGGTAATTTACAGAACTTGCTCGTCAGCCTCGATGATACATTTGATAAACAAGCGGTACAAACTTGGTTAGCACAAACAAGTATCAGCTTTGATATTTCAATTGTGGAGTTGATTTGGACCTTATCGAGAGGAAAAAAAGTTGTTCTCCAACAAAGCAAGCCTGCAGACTTGGTGAAGCTACAAGGGACTCAATCAACGCGGCCACTAACCTTTAGTATCATGTTCTTTTCTGCTGACAGCAATGAACAAGATAAATATCAGTTGATGCTAGAGTCGAGTCAATACGCGGATAAAAATGGTTTTCACGCTGTATGGCTACCGGAGCGACATTTCGGTGAATTTGGTGGTGCTTTTGCCAGTCCTTCGGTGACATGTGCCGCGTTGTCTACAATTACGAAGCAAATACAGTTACGAGCGGGGAGTGTTGTATTACCCCTTCATGATCCGATCCGCGTTGCAGAAGAATGGTCCATGATTGACAACCTAAGCAATGGTCGTGTGGGCCTAGCGCTGGCATCTGGTTGGCATCCAAATGACTTTGTGTTCCAAGGTTCAGATTATGAAAATAGGCATCAAGTGTTGCGGGAAAAACAGACGCAGTTGCAAGATCTATGGAGAGGGAAGCCGATCACCCGGTTAAATGGTTTAGCGAAAGAGCATAAAATTACCATTCGCCCTACACCTAAGCAAGCCGTTTTGCCAACTTGGATAACTGCTGCTGGTAATCCAGAGACGTTCCGCTATGCAGGTGAAATTGGTGCGAATATTTTAACTCATATGTTGGGTCAGACTTTGACACAACTTAGAGAAAATATTGCTATTTATCATCAAGAACTGAAGAAGCATGGTCATCAGGTCATTGATAAGCAAGTGACGCTGATGCTGCATACTTACCTCGACTCGAGCAAAGATCTGGCGCTGTCTATGACTGCTAAGCCATTTAAAAGTTATATCGGATCATCTGTCAACTTAATAGCTCCGCTTGCACAGGAAGTTGGCATGGATATGGAAAAGCAAAAAGAACAAATTATAGATATTGCTTTTGAACGCCTTAGTGAAACCAGTGCGTTGTTTGGTACGGCTGACTCGTGTCAAGAGTTGTTACATTCAGTCCATGAGATCGGTGTCACTGAAATTGCATCACTGATTGATTTTGGTGTGGCAACAGAGCACGTCATGTCAAGTCTTGAAAAGCTTAAACAGGCTCAAGATAAGCACGTATCTCACTGCCAGCTTGTTAATTTACTTCAAAGTGCTGAATATGAAAGTGAGCTTGAACTGATTGAAAAGCATGCCGTGACGCATGTGCAAATGACGCCTTCTCAAGCAAAAATATTATACAAGCAGTATGAACAAGGAAAGTATAATCTTAAAGTCACCGACTGGTTGCTAGGAGGGGAAATGCTTCCTAGTGGTTTGGTGAAACAACTAACCGGGATCAATCAATCGCGCTGTCATAATATGTATGGGCCGACGGAAACAACAGTATGGTCAGCATGGCAAGATGTGACGGATGCATCTGTTGTGATTGGCAAACCGATCCGCAACACTCAATTTGTGCTCTTAGATGAGCGTAAGAAGCCTGTGCCAGTTGGCATGTCTGGCCAGCTTTATATCGGTGGGCAAGGCGTCTCCAAAGGTTATTGGCGTAAACCAGAACTTACCGCGCAGTCTTTCACTGAGATCTCCATTAACGGGAAATTGACTGGTAGATATTATTCTACGGGGGATTTGATGCGCATGACAAGTGAGGGCTTTTTCGAGTACTTGGGACGTATTGATGATCAAATCAAAATAAATGGTTATCGTATAGAACAAAAAGAAATTGAGAAGAACATCACGGATCTAGAGGGAATCAAAGATTGTAAAGTTGTCGTAAAAAGAAAGTCTGAAGGCGAAGCATATTTAAGTGCATACGTTGTTAAATCTGAACTTGTAGTAGGAGATCATGCTGAACTTTCGGAGGATGAAGAAGCTAAGCCATACAGCTTTACTGATGGGTCTTTAATTTTCCACCAAAGTGATCACCAATTAGGTGGTTTATACAAAGAAATATTTGAAGACGATATCTACTTTAGACATGACATTGATTTGCAAGCGGGTGATGTTATTTTGGATGTAGGTGCTAATGTGGGGGCTTTTTCTATTGCAGCGCAGCAACGTCAGCCTCAAGTTCAAATCTATGCTTTTGAACCTATCCCACATACCTTCTCCGCGCTTAAGAAAAATTTTGAGCACCGAGGTATAAACGGTCGTTTATTTAATTGTGGTATTTCGAATAAACCAGAAACCGCGACATTTACTTACTACCAAAATATGTCTGGCCTATCTGGTCGTTTTGCGAATATTGAAAGTGAACAAGCGGCCGCCAGAGCTGTTATCGGTGAAGAAACGTCATTGTTGCAAGGTGAAAATAAAGGCGATATTGAAGCTTATCTAGAGGAGGTTTACAAATCACAAGCTGTCGAATGCCGCTTGGATACAATCTCTAATGTCATACGCAGTGAAAATATTTGCCAAGTTGATTTGTTAAAAATCGATATAGAAAAAAGCGAATGCTTAGCTTTGCAAGGTATTGAAGAGCAACACTGGCCTCTTATTAAGCAGATAGCAATGGAGGTTGATGGTGATGAGCATTTAGAGTTTGTTACAAGTACACTGAAAAAGTATGGATTTGATGTATATATTGATGATTTCATTCGTGCCAATAATGACGGCGATGATCCATTCAATGTGTATATGTTGTATGCGCATAATCGACGTTTTAAACCTGCTAGTGACGGTAAGCGTGCGCATATTAAAAATTATACTGAGGGTGAGATCAAGCAAGCATTGATGTCTCAATTACCTGAATTTATGGTGCCGTCAGAAATTATCTTTATAAAGCATATTCCATTGTTGCAAAATGGTAAGTTGGATATGTCGTCACTCAAACAGTTTACTGCGACACACACGCACACTGAACCTGGCAGACAAGCCGTGAGTGAACAAGAGAAAAAAGTGGCAGAAATATGGAATTTAGTATTAAAACGTACTGATAGCCCAGTAGATAAGAGCTTTTTCGAACTAGGAGGTACCTCCTTTGATATTGTGAACTTGCAACAGCAGATGCAAGCAGAGTTTTCGATTGAGATATCCATTATTGAGTTATTCCGTCATAAGACTATTTTGGAACAATCCGAATTTATTACCAGCCTGCTAAGACAACAAGCTTTCAAGCCAGAGCCACAAGACAAACGGATGAGTAAGCGCAAAGTAGTGAATAAACGTCGCAAAAATAATATAAAAGTAGACTAAGGAAGCAAGTATCATGGTTAGCCAAGAATGTTCAGAATTTGATGTTGCAGTTATTGGAATGGCTGGGCGCTTTCCAAAGGCAAAAAATATACAGCAGTACTGGGATAACTTATGTCGTGGTGTGAACAGCACGCACTTTGCCAGCAAAGAAGAACTTCAAAGTACGATTGAGGATCTGCAACATACTGAAAATTTTGTCAATGCGAGCATACCTTTAGAAGGTGTTGACCAGTTTGATGCAGAGTTTTTCCAGATGTCTCCCGCTGACGCGGTATTAATGGACCCTCAGATCCGCTTGTTGTTACAAACCAGTTGGTTAACACTTGAAGATGGTGGTTACGATAGTTTCAATTATGCGGGAAGTATTGGTAACTTTTGTAGTATGGGCACTGGCGACTATTTACAGCTATTGATTGAACATGACCCTATCTTGGCAAACCAGAATACTTTACAAACAAGGATATTGAATGAAAAAGACTTTTTGGCTA
The DNA here is from genome assembly GCA_011052985.1 of Methylophaga thalassica. Taxonomy (GTDB): domain Bacteria; phylum Pseudomonadota; class Gammaproteobacteria; order Nitrosococcales; family Methylophagaceae; genus Methylophaga; species Methylophaga aminisulfidivorans_A. The sequence continues at coordinate 4,440 of DRHY01000314.1, read as the reverse complement.
CGCAGATATCTTACAAGCTAAACTTAAAAGGGCCGGCGATGACGGTCCAAACTGCATGTTCATCGTCTTTATTGGCTGTCCATCTTGCTTGTCAAAGCTTGATCAGTGAGGAGTGTGACATGGCATTAGCTGGGGGAGCGCAGATAGATGCAACCCAATCTCTTGGCTATTTTTATACGCCGGGCTCGATTATGTCTCCGGATGGTTACTGTAGGGCCTTTGATAAACAAGCGCAAGGCACTGTTCAAGGGAATGGTGTTGGCATGGTACTGCTTAAAAAATTATCTAATGCATTGCGAGATGGAGATAGGGTCTACGCGGTTATAAAGGGGACTGCAGCCAATAATGACGGCGCGGATAAGATGGCCTACACCGCCCCGAGCGTTGACTCTCAAAGAGATGTGATTTTGGAAGCTTTGTCTGTGAGTGATATTGATGCCTCGACTGTGGGTTTAATAGAGGCTCACGGCACAGGAACGCCAATTGGTGATCCTGTAGAAATGACAGCTTTGACAGAAGCTTACCGTCAGTTTACTGATGCAACCCAATACTGCGCTATTGGTTCGGTTAAAACGAATATTGGTCATCTAGATGCAGCGTCAGGGATTGCTTCAATGATTAAAGCTGTACTTTGCGTCTACCATGGACAATTAGCGCCAAGTCTAAATTATAGTGAGCCAAATCCCGCGTTACAGATAGAGCAGTCTCCATTTTATGTCTGTGATCAGCAGCGCGCTTGGCAAACTGAAGGGCACCCCCGCCGAGCTGGGATTAGCTCATTTGGCGTTGGGGGAACAAATGTTCATGCCTTGATAGAGCAACCACCTACTGGCGCTGCAACATCGCATGAACAGCCATGCTATTTGGTGCCGTTATCAGCCAAATCAGAAAAAGCGTTAGAAGAGCAAAAGAGGCAGCTTAGGGAGGCTCTACAAGATGACCCCGATTTAAGTTTAGCTGATGTGCAATACACGCTACTACATGGACGTCGTTCGTTTGAGCATAAATTTAGTGTGATATGTGAAAGTAAAGTGCAATTGCTGAGGCAGCTCACAGCAGAGCAGGGCACAAACTCAGTGAGTAATACGCGTTCACCCTTGGTATTTATGTTCCCTGGTCAAGGTAGCCAATACGCCAATATGGCATTGGAACTATATCAACATAATACGGTGTTCAAAAATTCGTTAGACTCTTGTTGTTTTTTAGCAGATCAATATATATCAGGCTCACTTAAAGATTATTTATATGCTGATAAAATTGATCAACTATCACAGACAGACATCACACAATTAGCGGTTTTTGCTATTGAGTACAGTTTATCTCAACTGTGGCTGAGCTATGGCGTCTCTCCTGACGTTGTTGTTGGTCATAGTTTAGGTGAGTTTATTGCGGCATGTCTTGCGCAAGTCATATCTTTAGAAGATGCGGTGAAGCTGATTTATCACCGTAGTAGGCTGATGTCTACTATGCCTACTGGGCAGATGATTTCAGTCAATGCACCCTTGACGCAAATTGAACAACTGTTATGTAGTGGGGTTGTGATAGCGGCTCAAAATAGCCCCCGTCATATTGTGCTTGCTGCCGAGGAACAACAAATGGCACAGCAAGTTCAAATTTTATCTAGTCAAGCTGTAAATTATAAACTGTTAAATACATCTCATGCCTTCCACAGTCCAATGATGATGCCAATGTTGGAAGACTTCAAAAAGCACTTGGATAGCGTTGTTTTTTCTGAACCTTCGCTACCATTTTATTCGACCTTAACAGGACAATTGATTGACGGTAAGACGTTATGTGATAGCCAATATTGGTTAGATCAAATCGTGAATCCTGTGTTGTTTTCTCAGTCGATAGAAGCTATTAGTGAGGATTTAGATAAGCCTTTCTATCTCGAAGTGGGACCTGGTGGGGCATTAACCTCTTTTTGTAAAGCGATTACGTCTCAAGTGCAGCGGGCAGTGTCAAGCCTACCTAAAACTGATGCATTATATGGCGATGTTGAAGGTATATTAAGTGCTCTTGAAAAACTTTGGCACGCGGGAGTCCACTTACGTAAGCCGCAGCATACTGATGAGGAAATAGGCGGCATAGTGAGTTTGCCTGGTACTGCATTTCAAACACGTTCATTTTGGGTAAGGAAAAGCAAAAAGGCAGGGCAGTCGAATTTTGTTCAACATGACAGTTTGCAAGACATTATGGCGCTGGGAGCATTACAAGATAACCAAGTTCAAAGCCTAAAAGTCGGCGTAGAGTTATCTTTTGATGAATCCGAGCACGATAAGTCAGCGATAATTGAGGTGCTTGAACAAGCACAAAATGCATTTGCTGAGACAATAAATGCATTAATGCCAAGTAGTAAAGTGAAGTTAGATATGCTTGTAGAATCTCATAGCATGGCGGTGCAAAATTTTGCTGATCAAGTCGAAGATAAACTCGATAGCACTATTACTCTAACAGATAGAGAAACTAAATCTGATTATGTAGCACCAAAAACAAACACGGAAAAAAGATTAGTTCAACTTTGGCAAGCTGTTTTAGGCTATCAGCCTGCAAGTATGAATGATGATTTCTTCTCGGTGGGAGGTGATTCTCTAACGGCAACAACATTGTTAGCAAAAGTTACAAAGGAATTTGATGTTGCACTTAGTTTTGAAGATGTGGCCCAAGCACAAACAGTTGACGAACTAGCAAAATTGATAGACCTAAAACTTTGGCTTAAAAATGACACGAGTGATGACAATGAATTAGTATCTGCTGATGAAGCAGACGAGGTATTCGAAATATGATGATAGTAGAACAGCTACTGTTGCAATTAAAAGAAAGTGGAATTCGCCTAACCTTGAAACAAGGGAAGTTACTGGTTCATGCAAATAAAGCAGTATTAAACGATGAATTAAAAACTCAGCTAAAAGAACATAAAGAAGCTATCATTCGTTATTTGTCGAATAATAATACTGAGCATCATCGCCCTGTTGCTAGTGCGCTAAGGGCTGAGCGTATTCCATTGTCATTTTCTCAATATCGTTTATGGTTTATTGACTCATTGCAGGGGATGACTCCTGAGTATAATATGCCGCTAGCGCTGAAAGTTGAGGGCCAGTTTGATGTTGCTGTTGCACAGCAAGCGCTAAAAAAAATAATAGCCAGACATGAAGTGCTGCGTACAAATATATTAGATGATAGGGGAGTCCCATATCAGGTTATTCAGGATGACTTTGAATTTCATGTTGAGCGGTATGACCTAACTGCAGATACACTTTCAGACCAGCAAACGAAATCACGTCAACTCATTTCTGAGCTAATAGTAAAACCATTCGATTTAAAAAACGACTTAATGGTGCGATGTGCTTTTATTCATACCATTGGTGAAAATATATTGTTGTTTAATATGCATCATATCGCCTCTGATGGATGGTCATTTGGGGTGTTGGTAAGAGAGTTTACTGCGCTCTATGAAGCAATCGAAAATAAGAAAGATGATCCGCTTCCTCAGCTAACCATTCAATATGCCGATTATGCTCAGTGGCAGCGCGACTACTTATCCGGCGATGTGCTCAGTGATAAACTAGATTATTGGCGTACAAAACTTAGTGATTTACCTATTGTGCATAGTCTGCCATTGGATTTTCCAAGGCCTACTGAAAAGCAAGTAGCAGGTGAAGTTGTTGTAAGTAAGGTAGATTTAGATGTAAAACAGCGTTTGTCTGAACTTGCGAAAGCGCAAAAAATGACGCCATTTATGCTACTACATGCTGCTCTTGCGCTTGTGCTATCAAGGCACAGCCACAACCATGATATAGTGATAGGAACACCTATTGCGAACCGCACACATGTCGAATTAGAATCACTGATAGGCTTTTTTGTTAATACGTTGGTGCTACGTGTCAATACTGACTTTGACGACACTGAGGCTTACTTAACGCATGTTAAAGAAGTACACCGAGAGGCACAAAACAACCAAGATTTACCATTTGATAAGTTGCTCGAACATTTAGATGTTCCTCGGGTGTCCAGTCATGCGCCGATTTTTCAAATATTGTTTAGTATGGAGGTGAATTCCGATGGTGATTTGTCTATTCCTCGCGTTAACTTTTCACAGTTATCGAATACAGAAGAACTAGTACAGTTTGACCTTGATATTAAAGCTAAGATAACACCAACAGGGATTAATGTTTATTGGAAATTTGACACCGTTTTATTTACACGGTCATCAATTCAGAGCTTGGCAGAACACCTCAATACGTTATTGAGTAATTTGGTTAATGCTCCCTTAAAAGCAGTGTCTAAACTACCTATAATGAGTGAAGAGGAACTGCATTATTTAACACATCAGTTAAATCAAAATGCAGCCCATTATCCGCAGGCCAGTTGTGTCCATAGCTTGTTTGAGCAACAGGCACAGGTGCAACCTGATGCCATCGCGGTGCGCTATAGCGAGCA
>DRHY01000313.1 GCA_011052985.1 Methylophaga thalassica | reverse complement strand
TTCGCTCGACAAACTCACCTTCTGGCGTTAATAGAAGCAAGGCGTCATCCGTCGCTAAGACAATAAGATCCTCTAGTTGTATACCACCTATCAGAGGACGTTCAATGTGCCGTATAGGCATCGCATCAGCGAATAATTGATTGTCCAATTGAGAGAAAATCGTGTTGTTGACTAAATATGAAACGTCAGGACTGACGCTTCCGATTCCATAGTGTTCCATTAACCATGGCCAGCTTATAAAACGTTCATTAAGCTTTAACTGAGTAGAATGATTGAGCAGTGCGCCAGTCACGGAAAAAAGCACCAAAAATATAGCCAAAAAGGCTCCCAATAAACGGTGCACTTTTCGCCATCTAATCTTCATCACTTAATTCTGTCTGTTTGTAAACTCATGAAGATATAATGCCATTCTAGCGACGTCTGTCATAGCCCAAACTGACAATGTTGCCCCAGTGATTCCATCAATATGAGTATCAAGCTTCTTGTCTTTCAAACCCGCATTATGGAATTGTTGGGTAAAGGCTGGGTATTTAACTTCCCAACCCCGACTTTCTCTGTAAGCAAGTACTTTAATTTGTTCAATTTTATTTTGTTTCACCACAATCCCAAAAGTAATGGGCTCTTCTTTACCAATCTCTTCAAGAATCCATGCATTGCGATCTTCACCTCCCCAATAACGAACCCTAAGGCCGGTATAGGGATGACCAAGAATATCTTCAACTTGATCACGTACATCTCCTTTCATCCAGACAACATGACTTGAAGGGATCTGACCATCAAAGACCTCTTTCAGAAAGTCATTATTTGTCTGATAGACCCCTCTTGCCAACACATTACCGGTGATAGCTAAAAAACTCAGCACAATAAATGTGCTGAGTAATCTATGAAGATATTTTTTTTGCGCTTTGATGTTTATCACAATCTTCTCTAGCTCTTAAAACTGGTAGCCGAGACCAATATTAAAGCCATCAAACTCGTCATCTTTGTCTTCTGCATCTTGATCTTGGTAATCAAACTTGACGACGACTTGGGGATCTAACCACCAGTTCACACCCATATCCCATGATCTGACTTCAGAATCAGATGAGTTACCCGCTTGATTATCCCAGAGGCTATAACGGGTAAATAGACCAACACTGTCAGTCAATTTATATGAAGGTTCAACGTACCAGCCAGTTTGCTTATCAGCCCCTACATCAGCTGGACCATCACCGTCCAGATGCCATGTTGCATATAAGGCACGCAAGCCATAAGGCCCTTTTTGAATAGCCGTATGGACTTCCCAAAATACGGCACTTCCAGCTTCAGGATCCTGACCTTGGGTGACGTCTTCCTGGTATTGAAGTGACGTAGCGACTTCAATACCAGGAATTGCTGTCCACTTCAATCGACCTGTGTAAGCAAAATCACTGGCATCCGCTTCTGATACTTTTTCACGTCCATTACGAACCGCGTAATTATTTGATAGCGAAGTATTTAAACCTGATGTCATGGCAACATCATAAGAGAAGCCTTCTGCGACCTCGCCACTGAACATCACCCCACCTTCCCACCATGTTGTAGGAATAATATTCTTTTCAACATTATTTCGCTCAACACCGTAAAACGTATTAGGTTCGTGTGTTTCGTTAATCAAACCAATTGGCATTAAAAATAAGCCTGCATTGACGCGATGATGGGCAGATAAGTCGTATTGAATATACGCTTGCTCTAATTCAACCTCACCATTTTGACCATCACCAGAAATGGAGTGTTCTAGCTCAAGCTCTGAGAAAAGGCGTAATCGGTCATTAAATTCATGATTAAAGAATAAAACGAACCGATGAAAATCAATTTCATCTTTATCCTTGCCAGTGCCTTGATTTTGCAAGTTGTTATAGTGCAACTCACCATAACCACCGATGGAGGTTTTGCTTTCACTGGCAGCAGCTGACTTGACGGCTTCTTCTGTAGCAATGGCTAATGCTTCTGCGGTATCACTCGCTTCTTGCGCCTTTAACTGCGTTTCATCCACTTGCTGTTTTAGGGATTGATTCTCAGTTTTTAAGTTTTGATTTTGCTGTTTGACATCTTCCAGCTGTTGCTTCATTTCCTGCAACAATTGCCAAATTTCTTCATTACTAGGGGTTGCGGCATACCCTGATGACATCGCTGCCATAAGGGTACTCGCCAGTATGGTACGCTTGAATTTCACAACTAACTCCAGTGCTAACAAATATATTGCGCATTATACATATAGCGCGAATCATTATCACTTAGTTTTAGTTGTCGTTCGCAACATTAAATCAAAAAAGATTTACATCATGACGCGCATGGTTGCTTGAGGCTGAGTCATGGCACTGAATTCAAATAATCCTTTACTCATATCTTGTGCAAATTGAGTAAAGTGATGTTCGCTCATTCTTACTGTAATTGACCCCATCGTTAAATGAATCAACTGACAATCTGGGCAATGTTGAATATCAACGGTGTTTGATTCATAAATAGTTTCAGGTCTACAGGCTGTTTTTGCCATAAAAATACTCCGGTTAAGCTAGATACTAAAAGAGAGAGTGCTTGGTTCTATATGCTTGTGTTTGCAATACACACCAAACCAATTTTTGGAATAGGATCGCCATATATCTTTGAGTGATAAACGATCATCTTGGGTAAGTAATAAGCGATAGTTGCGGCTAATTTGTAAGGCTAAACAAGCAGAGGGGGACTGTTGATAATGAGCGATCAACTCATGAT
>DRHY01000312.1 GCA_011052985.1 Methylophaga thalassica | reverse complement strand
ATCAGCCATAGTCTCAGCATTAACGTGATCAAATCGACGACTATATTCCAATACTGCCTCGTCACCGTTAGTTTTTACTGCTGAAAGAATTTCTTTAACAATATCCGTAACTTTTTCGTCAGATATACCTTCCCAAGCAAGGATAGTTTCTAGGGCCGGCCAGAAATCGGCTTGTGATGCATCTAACTGTTTTATTTCAATCATTACCTTGTTCTCTTACCGCGTTGCGAATATGTTCAATAAAGGATTGCATACGTTTATGCTTCATTTTCATTGATGCTTTATTGACTACTAATCTCGAACTTATATCCGCAATATGCTCCATTGGTACTAAACCATTGGCTCGTAGCGTATTTCCGGTATCAACGACATCCACGATACGGTCAGCTAATCCAACGAGAGGGGCGAGTTCCATCGAACCATAAAGTTTAATGATATCGACTTGTTGACCTTTTTCTGCATAAAAACGACGTGTACTCTCGACAAACTTTGTCGCTACTTTTAGACGACCAGTATTTAATTCTTCATCAGGTTTACCTGCTGTCATCAATTTACAGCAAGCGATCTTCAGATCAACTGGTTCATAAAGCTCTGCATGAGGATGTTCCATCAACACATCTTTTCCTGCGATCCCGATGTCAGCGCCACCATATTCAACATAGGTTGGAACATCTGATGCTCTTACAATGATTAACTTCACATCATCATGATTGGTATCAAGAATGAGTTTTCGACTTGTTTCAGGATCATCAATAGGAACAATTCCAGCAGCAGCCAAAAGCGGTAAGGTCTCTTTGAAAATTCGACCTTTAGATAGCGCTAGAGTTAAGCCTTCAAACATGTGCATTTCTCGCTGAACTTGGTATGCGGCGAATTTTTGCGCCTAATTGTTGAAGCTTTTCTTCAATACATTCATAACCACGATCAATGTGATAAATACGTTCAACAACCGTTTCGCCTTCAGCAACAAGGGCAGCTAATACTAAACAAGCTGAGGCACGTAAGTCGGTCGCCATCACCGGCGCAGCAGTTAGAAAATCACGGCCCTTACAAACTACTGTATTGCCCTCTATTTGTAAGTCGGCACCCATGCGCTGCATTTCCTGAACATGCATGAAGCGATTTTCAAATACTGTTTCAACAATAGTGGCTTGGCCTTCAGCAATACTATTAAGAGCTGTGAACTGTGCTTGCATATCGGTAGGAAAAGCTGGATATGGCGCTGTTCTAATATTGACCGCTTTTGGACGTTTACCATGCATGTCTAAGCTAATCCAATCTTCACCGACGTCTATTGTTGCTCCGGCCTCTTCCAACTTCAATAAAACGGCTTCAAGTTGATTGGCATCAGTGTCTTTTAATTTTACTTTCCCACGAGTAATAGCTGCAGCAACTAAGTAGGTGCCTGTTTCAATCCGATCTGGCAAAATTTTATACTCAGTACCTGAAAGTGTTTTGACACCTTCAATGATCAGAGTTGCCGTACCGATTCCAGAAATTTTTGCCCCCATTTTGTTCAGATAATGAGCGAGGTCAACAACTTCTGGCTCTCTTGCCGCATTCTCAATGGTAGTGATGCCTTCAGCTAAGGTGGCCGCCATCATCAGGTTTTCAGTCCCGGTCACGGTGACTTGATCCATGAAGATATGTGCCCCTTTTAGGCCTTTTCCATTCGTTGCTCGGATATAACCATTCTCGACGCGAATATCAGCACCCATGGCTTCCAAGCCACGCAGGTGAAGGTCAACTGGGCGTGAACCAATTGCACAACCACCTGGCAATGACACATCAGCTTTACCATATTTTGCAAGGAGCGGCCCCAAGACCAAGATAGAAGCGCGCATCGTTTTAACTAAGTCGTAAGCCGCTTCGGTATCGGTTAAGGTTGTTGGGTCAATGACTACTCCGGAGCGTTCATCAACGGTCAAACTAACACCCATGCGGCCTAGAAGCTCAAGAGTCGTAGTGATGTCATGTAGATGAGGAACATTACCAATACGAACAGGTGAGTCAGAAAGCAATGCCCCCATCAGGATTGGCAAGGCCGCATTTTTTGCACCCGATATGCGTATCTCTCCATCGAGAGCGACGCCACCGTTAATTATCAATTTATCCATTTGGATTAGACGATCTCTGCTTATGATTGTGGAGCGGATGTTTTTAACGATAGAGCGTGTATTTCACCATTGGTAAATTTATCGCCTAATGTTTCTTTCACCATTTTGTGTTGCTGAACAAGTGATTTTCCCGCAAAAGAAGCACTAATTACACGTGCATCAAAGTGCTGGCCATCATCACCCAACACCTCTACCTGAGCATCAGGTAAGCCGGTTTCGATCATTTGTTTGATATCTGACGCTTTCATTGATTTCAACTTTGTTTGTATTAATTCAGTGGAAGCACTTCTTCAAGTGCTGAGGCTTTAGCAATAGCTAACATTTGCTCAGGAATATGCAAGAAACGAATCGTTTTATGCTTTTGTTTTGCCTGACGCGCCCACTCGATAAGCAGAGCTAAACCAGCACTGTCGGAGCGAGTCACATTTTTAAGATCGATTTCTATGTGAGTCTCATCATCGAATAGCGCTTTGGTTTCAGCCAAAGCTACGGTTGCTGACTCTAACGTCATTTCTCCTGAAATAACATAATGCTGCTTAGATTTATCTAGCTTAATGGCAAATAATTCAGACATTATTTCAACTTTGCATTTCGCTGAGCTAAATCAGCAATCAGCTGATCAGCACCTTTGTTACGAATTTCAGTAGCAAAACTAGAACGGTAGTTGGTCACTAAGCTAATACCATCAATTCGCACATCGTAGACTTTCCATTCGTTACTATCGTTTTCATACAGTGACAATGCCATCGGTATCGAAGGGCCTGACGGCTGAATGATTTCCATTGGCACATTGACGCGTTTGCGACTAAGGTCATCACGGAACGGTAACATATTGATTTGTTGATCTGAGTATTCCAGCATCGCAGTCGAGTATGTTCTGATTAACAGTAATCTGAATTCTTCAACAAACTGCGCTTGCTGTTTTTTATCTAACCCACGCCAGTTCTTCCCTAGAGCTAACTTAGTCATTTTTTCAAAATCAAAATAAGGCGTTAATTGATTTTCGACAAGCTTATATATTTTATCTGGGTCAGATTCTAACTCCGCCTT
>DRHY01000311.1 GCA_011052985.1 Methylophaga thalassica | reverse complement strand
TGTAGCAAAGTAGCTCGCCGGCATCGAGATCAAAAAACCAACCATGAAGTGACAATGTACCGTTTTCGACCCTAGATGAAATACAATCAAAAGTCATCAAGTTAGTTAGAGAAACTAAAATTGCCCGTTGCTCACATATCTTTAGTTGTTCGCTCTTATCTGCTTCTGGATGATGAGCCTTAACCCAATCCTTGGCGTGTTGCGCAATAGACACCCATCGATGAATAAACTTCGAGTCTCCTTCTCCTTCGTTCTCCCACAGGGCCTTTATACCGCCACAATTTGCATGCCCCATCACAATAATATTTTCTACTTCAAGTGAGTTGACAGCGAACTCAAGCGCGGAACTTGTGCCATGATGATTATTATCTGTTTCACAAGGAGGCACTAGATTTGCGACATTTCTAACAGTGAATAAATCACCTGGATCACAATCAGTCAAAATAGCCGGATCAACACGTGAATCACAGCAAGCAATCATGAGTGTTTTTGCAGGTTGTCCAGTCTTCATGCTGGCGTATAGAGCGATATCATCGCCAAAATAAGCTCGTTTAAAACGACCAAAACCAGCGACCAATTTATCTGTCATTGTCATCGTATTTTTTCTGTAACCTAGTAGTTATCTGAGGAAATTCAGAAAGGGATTCGTCAGCCTTTCCTGCTTTAGAGTTGTTTTATTTCCATGGCCTGAGTACACAGTTAAAGACTCTGGTAACTCAAACAATTTTATCAGACTCTCCTCCATGAGCTGATGATTTCCCATTGGTAAATCAGTGCGTCCAATACTACCTGCGAATAATGTATCACCTACAAAAATATTCTCTTCATCATAGTAACAACCTTGCCCTGGGGTATGACCTGGTGTTGATATAAACTTAAGTGTTGTTTCACCTAATTCGATAACATCACCATTATCAACCCATTGATCTATTCGCCCACACTCTCGATTCATATGAGATGCACCAAACCAATCCCCCTGTTGTGGGAGTGCTTCAAATAGAGGTTTTTCTAATCTGGGAAGATAAGTTGAAGCAGAAGTAATTTTTTGTAAATTACATAGAGAACCAGCGTGGTCAAGATGACCATGAGTTAATAAAATTTTATCGATCTCGATTGAGGGAACTTTGTTTTGAATATATTGAGCTAGTTCAGCAGTTTCACCCGTGTCAATTATTGCCAATTTGTGTGTGGCAACATCTTCGATAAGGTAAGTATTGACATGAAAAGCGCCAACTGTAATGCAATTAATATTTAACATGCCAAAGATTTTAACATGTTATCTCTACATTCCAGTTAGCGCTTTTTCGTTCTAACTATGGTTTAGTGAGATTTATTCATCCCATTTTTTTCTTGTTGCTCTTGCAGTTTCCATATTTTGCTTAAACCAGTCACTTTTCACTTTCTGTGTTCTAGCAAGATTAAGATTAGCTTCATACCATTTTGCTTTTAGATCAGCATGTGGATCTGGATGCATATTTGCTTCGTACCACTTTTTGTGACTGACTCGAGCAGCATGCAAATTAGCTTCATACCACTTCTTGTCTGTCTCTGTAGTCTGCTCAGCACTTATCTCATACCAGTGCTTGTCAGTAGGAGTGTTATCTAAATTAGACTCATACCATTTTTGTTTTTCTCTTGCTTTCTCAAGGTTGGCTGCTCTGAAGGCCAATTTCCATTCGGTATCATTGGCCTCATTAAAGTCATACCAATGAGATTCAGTTTTTTGATTATCGTTAGCTTCATACCAATGAGTTCTCTCAGACCTAACAGACTCAACTGCTGTTCTGAGATTAGCTTCATACCATTTCTTTTTGGTATCGAGATGAGCTGAGATATTAGCTTCATACCAAGGTGTTTCATTTATTTTTGCAGGTCGTTGATTAGCTTCGTACCACTTTTGATTTTCACGAGCGATGTTTGCATTATCTTGAAACCATTTTGATTTCACTTGGCGAGTTCTTACTAGACCTAGATTAGCTTGGTACCAGCGTTGTTTGATTTCAGCATGAGGGTCAGGATGCATATTTGCTTCATACCATTTGCTATGGTTAGCGCGTGCTTTTTGCAAATTGGCTTCATACCACTTTTTCTTTGTATCAGAGTATTTTTCATCGCTTATCTGATACCAATGCTTGGTTGATACTGTTTGCCCTAAGTTAGCTTCATACCACTTAATTCTTTTGTCACGAGCTTGTTTTAGATTTACCCGCAACCAAGCTTTTTTAACATCACTGTATGCGTTTTCGCTAAAATCAATCCAACGCTGCTCAACGGCAGAAGGTGTTTTATTCGCTTCGTACCATTTACGTTTTTCTCTCACAGATTGAACAGCATGTGAGAGATTTGCAGCATACCATTTATTTTTTGTGTCTAAATGCTCGACTAGATTAGCTTTGTACCAAGGTATATCTACATTTTTTGCAGGTCTTTTACTTGCGTTATACCACGGATTGGCCAATTTTACGGCAGGCTTTAAGTTAGCTTCATACCACTTACTACGTGATTCTCTCGCCGTTTTTAAATTCGCTTCGTACCACTTTGCTTTAATGTCCAATGTGCTGCTCATATTTCTTACCTCTAATGGGTTTATTACCTCTAGTGGGTATTTTGTATTTTTTTCTATACTGATATTACATCAGATTTCAATCACTGCATAATAAAATAAACAGATTGTTGATATATATCAAATTTCTATTCGTAGCAGTGCTTTAGCGCTTTTAAGTTTTGCAGAGCACTGATTTTTTGCTCTATTACTAGCACTCTTCTCTGTTCCTTTTCTCCCACGGCAGCAGAATAGCCCAAATATCCTAATCCTAGCCAGCCTTGAACAATAGGCACCGCATCGAATACAACCAAAGTAGTAGCAAGCTTATTCATACTATCGTCATAATATTCTGGTTTGTAAGAATAACGGTAAGGATGCAACTTATTGATTGCTAGATCAATTTGATAACATGTGAGTTCATCAGAACCTGTCGGAGCGTCCTCAATGGGTGGTTCAAAATAAATTGGGTCTGTTGGAATGGGAGGCACTACGACAGCAAATACATTTGCAGGAAACCACACTATCGCTATCATCAGTAAGTAACTTTTCAAATTCATTGCTGAACTCCATATATTTCGCCTCAGTAATACATATCGGCACGCTTGCAAATGCCTTGAATACTGAAGTAATTTAATCAATAGTCAACATTTGTGAAATCAAACATGGTGTAAAGCATAAAGATAAGATATTTTGGGTTGTGCAAAACTAATTATGACTGATGAATACTGCTGGAGAACCTAATGACTGGAAATGATTATGACGAGAAAAGAGCTTTTCATCGCATGCAAGTTAACACAAAGGTAAATTTTACTTGTGATAGTAGTCAACAATCACCACAGGTGGGTTATAGTAAAAACTTGAGTGCTACAGGCCTTCTAATGACATCAACTTTTTCCCCGCGAGAGGGAGAGGCACTAGATATAAACATGGACACAGAAAACGATCGTTTCCCACCATTTAATGCAAGTGGGCATGTAGTTAGAGTCGAACCTAGCCCAGATAATGCAAATGAGTACTTAATATCTGTATCTATTGATTTATCTAGATAATGCTAAATCCAATAGCTCGATTTAGTCATAATTTTTGATACCAGCCTCATGATATGTGTAATAGGCTTTGGTAATCTTGCAGCGCCAGCATCGATAGCCGTGTTTTGATGATGCCTTTCATCAACCTGCATTTGTTCTAGAATAACTCTACTCATAACATCCTTGTCACTCATTTTACTGATATGTTTTTCTAAATGACTGATAACTTGTTTCTCTGTTTCTGCAACAAAACCAAGACTCCATTTATCCCCCGCTTTACCAGCAATAGCTCCGAGCGCAAAAGAACCTGCATACCAAATGGGATTTAGTAAACTCGTGTGTGATGACAGTTGATTTAAACGCTGCGCGCACCATACTAGATGATCATTTTCTTCAATTGCTGCATCATTCATTGCCTGCCGAACATCAGGAAGTTTTGCTGTCAAGGCCTGTCCTTGATAGAGCGCTTGCGCTGAAACTTCCCCAGAATGGTTCACTCGCATCAAGCGTGCTGATAAATCAGCTTCTTTTGCCGTCAATGCTTCTGTGAGCTCGACTTTATTGGCAGGATTATCTCGTTGTGTTGTCTGAGGCAGACCAAATAAGGTTGAAAGCGCTTTATCAAAATGGATGATTGCTTGATCCACTAT
>DRHY01000310.1 GCA_011052985.1 Methylophaga thalassica | reverse complement strand
TATTAATATTTCATCAGTAAGAGTGGCTAAACGGATTTTTTTACTAACAAACATGGAAGTTTTATCAAACTCAGGCTAATCTCTAGTTTGATAGAAGGTTAAGTAATATAGACATAGTCCAGCACGCAATGTTCATGGGTTGTTGGCGTTTCGGCGGACAAATTGAAGGAAGCTCCATGTTTTCTCGACCGTTTAAACTGCATACTCATTTACCTGAACTCACAGCAAGATCGAGACTACAACTACTCTTACTAATTGTGTTGTTGGTTGTCGGAATCAGTACTACGGTTATGTTCTTTCGAATACATCTAAACGAGCTAAATGATCGGGTAGCTGAATCTCATAAAATCAGTAATGCTTTTTTCTTACAAGCTCTAGCCGCGGATAGTGAGGGACTTGCCAGAGCACTAACGCTGATGGCGAATGATCATGAATTACTTGAACTCCTCAAACAAAGTGACGTTGCTGGTCTCATGCAGTCTTTTTCCGGTGTTTTTGACCGTCTTAAAAAAGACTTTGAAGTTACTCATGCTTATTTTATTAATCCTGAAGGGATGGTGTTGTTACGAGCCCATAAACCACACCAATTTGGAGATATTTTAAAGCGGGCTAGTTACCTTCAAGCTGCGAAGAGTAAAAAACTGGCCTGTGGTATTGAAATGGGCATGAATTTTTATTCTTTGCGTTGTGTTATGCCCGTATTATTGAAGCAGGAATTAGTTGGTTATATTGAGCTTGCTGAAGAAATTAATTCTATTTTTAACGAATTAAAGCAAGTCACCAATGATGATTATATTTTTCTTTTACGTGATGATTTGTTTAAACAATTTCATCAGGATCACATTCACGAAAGGGCGTCTGCTTTTGATATTCTCTACACAACTGATCAAGTGCTCGCCCAAGAGGTATTGAGTCAAGCAAATCTAGCCTCAAGTGGCACAGATAGTCAGTTTGAATTTATTAGTAATGACAATAAACACTATGGTGTAGGCACAAGTGCTTATCAAGACATTAGTGGTGATTCGCCAGGTATTCTCATCTCTATAGCCGATATAACCACCGTTTATAACGCTGCCATTCGAGAAATGTGGATTAATATCCTTGGTGCTATATGTATGGTTGTCGCCACCATTTTCATCTTTATTGCAGCTATCAAACGCAGCTTTCGTACGATGGAAAACAAGCTTGAAGAGCGAACGCGACAAATAGAATTTATGGCATTACACGATACGCTGATGAATCTGCCAAATCGTGCCATGTTTAGTAAGTTAGTCCAGCAACAAACTCTAGAATCCCGACGTTACAAACGCACTTTTTCTTTACTGTTTATCGATCTGGATGGTTTTAAAGCAGTCAATGACACACTTGGTCATGATAGTGGTGATCAATTGCTGACACAGGTGGCTAGTCGTTTAAGCCGTTGTATTCGGGATAGTGATATCGCCGCTCGTTTGGGTGGGGATGAGTTCGTCATATTATTACCTGAAATGTCAGGTGAGGATGAACAGCTTCGAGTCGATATTGTGGCGAACCGGATTTTATTAAGCCTTGCTAAGGTGTTTTCTGTTTACACTCGTGAGGTTCGAATCTCTGCCAGTATCGGTGTCAGCTCGTTTCCCCAACATGGTGAATCTGAGGATGAACTGATGAAACATGCTGATGCCGCCATGTATGCAGCAAAGGCATCTGGCAAGAATACTGTCCAGCGTTACACTGAATCACTACATAAAGAGTCATTTGAACGACGTTCAATCGAGGCCGATTTAAGACAGGCGATTGTCAATAATGAGTTTGAGCTTTACTACCAAGCGAAATTAGACGCCCAGAGTAGAGATGTAGTCGGAATGGAAGCGCTCATCCGCTGGCATCATCCACATTTAGGCATGGTTGAACCTAATGATTTTATTGATATTGCTGAGGAAACTGGGCTTATCATTCCCATTGGAAAGTGGGTGCTGGAAACGGCCTGCCAGCAAATGATGGAATGGCAAGGAAAAGGCTTAGGCCTTGCGACCATGGCAATTAATATTTCTCCCAAACAACTGCGTGATGAAGCTCTTTTGAGTGATATTGATGAGGCCTTATCAAAGACTGGGGTATCAGCTCAACAATTAATTTTGGAGATTACCGAATACAGTATTGTGCAAAATACAGATATAGCTATTGAAGTGCTGACAGGCCTTCAGGCCAAGGGGATTAAAATTGCCATTGATGATATTGGTACTGGGTACTCATCGTTTAGCCGATTAGAGACGTTTCCAGTTGATTCTGTAAAGATTGATCGTTCTTTTATCCATGGTCTACCCAATAACGAAAGCCATCGCGCTATTACTGAAGCCATCATTACGATGGCTAATCGGTTAGGCCTGGCCATTGTGGCTGAAGGTGTTGAGACAGAAGAGCAGCTGGTTTTCTTTCAAGATCATAATTGTGATCAGTTGCAGGGCTTTTATTTCAATTCGCCCATGGCCGCGGCTACATTTGAGCAGTATGTTAAATCATCAAAAGCTAAATGATTGATAGGTTAATTCAAGTAAGTAAATGACAGATAAACTGGACCTAATCATTTGGTTTACAGTCTCGCAGATACCTGTTGGAAAGGTGATGACGTATGGCCAGATTGCTAAGGCTTGTGGTTACCCTGGATATGCACGCTATGTGGGGACAGTGCTAAAAAAATTACCCTCAGATACCGATATTCCATGGCACCGTGTCATTAATGCTCAGGGACGAATTTCATTTCCCTTTGACAGTGAGGCTTACCACAGACAACGAGAGCGTTTACTGGCTGAAGGAGTCAACGTTGAAAATGGCAGAATTACATTACGGCATTATCAATATTAATCATTAGTAAGTTATTAGATCTCTTTATCTGGATGGCTTTCAGCGTATATCATTGCGGTTTGAAATATTGAGATCACCATGCAAGGTTTATTGTTAGCCGTTCTGGCCTATTCGATTTGGGGTTTTTTCCCACTCTTTTTTAGTTACCTCAACCATGTTTCACCTGTTGAAGTCTTATCTCACCGGATCATCTGGTCCTTGGTTGCAACCCTCTTTATTGGTTTGTTGTTAGGAAAAGGCAAGTCCTTACGGGCAGCACTGACAAATAAAACGACCATGTTATGGTTGGCTGCATCATCCATTCTTATTGCGATCAATTGGCTTGTATACATATGGGCGGTGGGTCAGCACCGGGTATTGGAAGCTAGCCTTGGTTATTTCATCATGCCGCTAGTCAGTTTATTAATGGGTAGGATATTGCTGAAAGAATCCTTACATCCATTACAAGCAGTGGCAGGTGTTTTTGCCTTCCTAGCCGTACTTTGGGAATTGTGGTCTTTTGGCAGCTTACCCTGGGTCGGGGTTGTATTGTCATTCGCATTTGCCTTTTACGGTTTGATTCGAAAAGTTCATCCCATTGACGGCATTAATGGTCTAACGATAGAGGCATTGTGGTTAATGCCCATAGTGATGGCATGGTTTGGCTGGCAAAGCTTTGGCAATAATTCACTATTAGCCTTCGGTAGTGATGCCCAAACGACCATACTCTTAATAAGCTCAGGCTTTTTAACCGCGTTGCCATTGGTATTGTTTGCGATGGCAACACGTCGAATCAACTTGTCCATTGTCGGATTTATTATGTATATCAACCCAACTATTCAGTTCTTAATTGGGGTTTATGTGCTTAATGAACATTTTCCAAAAGAGAGATTGATAACCTTCATTTTTGTCTGGTTGGCGATGATTTTATTCATGATGGGTATGTGGAAAACACAACATAAAAAGACAAAAACAACAGCTAAAGTTAGTTCGTAAAGGTTATCTTTAGCTGAGATTACACTATTGGTAGAGCGGTGCCGTTGATAGGTGACTTCATCACAAAAGACGTGTGAACGCCTGTAACTCCCTCAATACGAGTGAGTTTATTGAGCAAAAACTGCTGATAGGCATCCATGTCTTTGACGATCACTTTGAGTAAGTAGTCGGCTGATTGCCCGGTAATTAAGTGACATTCAAGTACTTCAGGATAACTGGCTAAGGTGGATTCCAAGGCCTCAAATCGTTCAGGCGTATGTTTGTCCATGCTGATACCGATGAAGGCCATTAAGGTTAAGCCCAGTTTTTTTGCATTCAATAAGGCCACATAACCATCAATCAAGCCACTTTCTTCCATCTGCTTCACACGCCGTAAGCAGGGAGAGGGGGACAGCTTTATCGCTTCGGCTAATTCTTGGTTAGTAATTCGACCTTCCGTCTGAATTTTTTGCAGAATCATCACATCGTATTTATCAAGCTTCTCAGACATGTTTTTGCCTTAATATTTTTAACTGTGAAATTATATTTCAATTATTTGTCATTAATTAGAATGTTATGCGTTTAAATTGTCAATTATTAGATTCTTAGCAATTTAATTCTGTGTGTTTATCTTTATACTATTCCCATTGCTGAAACGACAAGCGACAGCGCCAAAAGCGCAACTAGCATCATGCTCCGATATGACCAAAAGTCATAAACGAAAATGATTCATTCTGAGTTAACCCGGCTCGGATGGTTAGTATCTCCTCACTGTTTCAGCGCACTTTTATTTCAGCACGTTTTATCAGGAGTTAGACATGATTACGCATCCAGAAAGAAAGTATCGCCCGTTCAATGCGATTCAATTGCCTGATCGCCAATGGCCTAATGCCGTTATCGACAAAGCACCTATTTGGATGAGCACGGATCTTCGTGATGGGAATCAAGCGCTGATTGATCCAATGTCAGTAGATACCAAAATGCGTTTCTTTTTGGCATTGGTAGAGATGGGTTTTAAAGAAATTGAAGTGGGATTTCCTTCTGCCTCTGATACGGACTTTAAATTTGTCCGTCGTTTGATAGAAGAAGATCGTATTCCTGATGATGTCACCATCGAAGTATTGACCCAAGCCCGGGAAGATTTGATTACGCGCACGGTTGAGTCTCTTAAAGGGGCTCGTCGAGCCATCTTGCATATGTATAACCCGATCGCACCGGCTTTTCGTGAAGTGGTGTATCGAACTGATAAAGCAGGTGTGAAAGATATAGCGGTGCAAGGGACTCGTTGGGTGAAAGACAAAACAGCCCAGCAACCTGAGACTGAGTGGGTATATCAATATTCACCTGAGGTGTTTTCCAGCACAGAAATCGACTTTGCCAAAGAAGTCTGTGATGCGGTCATAGAAGTTTGGCAGCCGACTCCAGCACACAAGATGATTATCAATTTGCCCGCTACTGTAGAAATGGCGACCCCGAATACCTATGCCGATCAAATTGAATGGATGCATCGTCATTTGAATCAGCGCGACAGCATTATTTTAAGTGTGCATCCGCACAATGATAGAGGAACTGCGGTTGCTGCAGCGGAGTTAGCCGTAATGGCAGGTGCCGATCGCGTTGAAGGTTGTTTGTTCGGTAATGGGGAACGCACGGGGAATGTGGATTTGATTACCTTGGCAATGAACTTGTATTCGCAAGGTATTCATCCAGAAGTCGACTTCACGCGTATGGACGAAATTCGTCAGTTATATGAAGAGTGTACCCAGTTGCCCGTGCATCCACGTCACCCTTATGCCGGTGAGTTAGTGTTTACGGCTTTCTCTGGATCACATCAAGATGCCATCAAAAAAGGCTTAGCTGTACAAAAACGAGATGAATATTGGCAAGTACCTTATTTGCCTATCGATCCCGCTGATTTAGGGCGTAACTATGACGCCGTTGTCAGGGTGAATAGTCAGTCAGGCAAAGGTGGTGTCAGCTTCTTATTACAACAGAATGCCGGCTATGAATTGCCACGCCGCTTGCAGATTGAGTTTAGTAAAATTGTACAAAAGGTCAGTGACAGCAGTGGTCGCGAAATCAATGCCGATAATATTGTGTCATTGTTTGACGATGAATATTTACAAGTCAGCACGCCTTATCAGTATATGGGCAGCCATATTGTCGATGAAGAAAGTCATCAGGTGATGGGCCATGTGGTAGTGAAATATCACGATGAGCGTATCGAGTTAAAAGGACAAGGAAATGGTCCACTGGATGCGGTGGCAAAAGCGATCTCTGAGCATATCGGTGAAGTAGTTACGGTGGCTGATTATCATGAACATGGTATGAGTGGCGGATCAGATGCAACAGCAGTAAGTTATGTTGAAGTCAAAATTGGCAACAACGCCACATTATTTGGCGTCGGGCAGGATCAAAACATAACAACATCAGCGATAAAAGCATTGTTAAATGGTGTGAACCGGTTTATTTCCTCGACTGTTCAGGTTGATGAAAATAGCCTAGCTGTTGGTTAATCAGATATTTCCTGAGTACATTGTCAGGAATGTGTTTGGATGAGGTAAGTATAATGCTTGGATTAAGTCATTATTTTCTAATATTATGATTTTAAACAAAATATTGTCTTTTTGATTATTTGATCTCTGATGGGATATTCGTTAGTGTAGGAAACAGTCCTGAACCTGTCAGTATTTGTTCAGGCTCTTTTTACCGATGTTTGCTAAGGTCAAACAAAGGAGAAAATAATGTTAAAGACACCATTATCAATCATATTTTTAGTTGTATTTACGTCTCTTGCTATCAGTACATCCGTCTTGGCTAATGACCATGAGATGTCTCATGAAGGGGCTAAGCACCCAGCTCATGAAATGGGTCAAGAGATTGATACAAAGAAAGATAAAAAACTTAGCGAAGAATACAAAGAGAATATGGATGAAGCTAAAGATGCCAAAAACGCTCCTCATCCTGCCCACGAAATGGGGGAAAGTGACGAGCTTCAAGAAAGAGGCCAATAAACAACTCTCTTTATTTCCTTTCTAAGTAGTAATGGATACAAACGCTGCATTTCCACTTGTTAAACTAGTAATGGAGATGCAGCGTTTTTTTGTGTAAAGACATCGCTAGTCTTGGT
Organism: Methylophaga thalassica; assembly: GCA_011052985.1. Classification (GTDB taxonomy): domain Bacteria; phylum Pseudomonadota; class Gammaproteobacteria; order Nitrosococcales; family Methylophagaceae; genus Methylophaga; species Methylophaga aminisulfidivorans_A. Next base: position 1,266 of record DRHY01000310.1, on the reverse strand, counting down.
GCTAAGCTCTAATTAAGCCTGTTAAGCTATAGTTGTTTTTAATGTATTTTTGTCCATTCTGGCTAATGCCACTAACGAGGGGAGCACTCAATGCGTCATCTGAACTACTTACTTTTCATCGGTGTGGCTTTTTTCTTATCCTCATGCGCCAGTTTGTCTCCTCAGTTTGAGCAGCCACAGGTAAGTATCACCTCATTTCAGTTAGCACCTCAATCAACAGGACCTGTTCCTACATTCCTTGTGGGCTTAAAAGTCATTAACCCTAATCGTGATGCTTTGCCTATAAATGGCATGAGCTATTCGGTGGATATTGATGGTCACCGTATTTTGAGTGGTGCTGAGCCTGAACTACCTCGTGTACCTGGCTATGGAACGGTTGAGTTTACAATCAAAGCGACACCAGATTTATTGGGAAGCGCGCGTCTGATATCCCAAGCACTCAATGGCAACAAAGACAGCTTTAAGTATGACTTTAAGGCCCGTCTCGATGTGGGGCGTCTGTTACCGTTCATTACTATCCAAGAAACGGGAGAGTTCAGCTTAAAAGGGGCAAAATCTAATCAACCTTCATCGACATCATCAGTATTGTAGACTGATGTCATCTCTTCACGCGTTACCGATGCAATAAGAATATGACCTCTATCAGTCTTTTGTTTTTACTCTCTGGCTCCTTGATTGCACTAAGCATTCTGGCTAGCCGCTTATCATCCTTCTTTGGTTTGCCATTACTGATCATTTTCTTGGCATTAGGCATGCTTGCTGGTGAAGATGGACTACTTGGTATTCAGTTCGATAACTATAATCTTGCGTTTGTTATTGGGCATTTGGCCCTAGCGATGATCTTGCTGGATGGAGGCATGCGAACACGTTTAAAGACATTCCGTGTTGGTTTCAAGCCCGCCTTATCAATGGCTACGATTGGTGTCTTTATCACTAGCGGTATTGTGGGGCTGGCAGCCATGTATCTGTTCAAGCTCGATTTGATAGAGGGCTTACTCATCGGTGCGATCGTGGGCTCAACGGATGCAGCAGCTGTATTTTCAATGCTGCGTGGTCAAGGTATTAATATCAATGAGCGAGTTGGGGCTACATTAGAAATCGAATCAGGCACAAATGATCCTATGGCGATTTTTTTGACGTTGATGCTGATTCAATTACTGACAAGCGATCATAATACAGTTCTTGGTAGTGTCATCTTTTTTGCTGAGCAGTTTGGTTATGGCATTAGTTTTGGTTTGATCGGTGGCTGGTTGGTTAAACGTATGC
>DRHY01000309.1 GCA_011052985.1 Methylophaga thalassica | reverse complement strand
TATCCTTGCTTGGGAAGGTATATCTGACGAAAAAGTTACGGATATTGTTAAAGAAATTCTTTCAGCAGTAAAAACTAACGGTGACGAGGCAGTATTGGAATATAGTCGTCGATTTGATCACGTTAATGCTGAGACTATGGCTGATTTAGAAATTTCACTAGACAGAGCAAAGACAGCATTGGAAAATCTTCCCACTGAACAGCGTCAAGCATTAGAAGCGGCTGCCATGCGCGTCAGACAATACCACGATCATCAAAAACAAAGCTCATGGAGTTATACTGAAGCTGATGGCACTTTATTGGGGCAACAAGTCACGCCGTTAGACAGAGCAGGTTTATATGTCCCAGGTGGTAAAGCAGCTTATCCTTCATCAGTGTTAATGAACGCTATTCCGGCCAAAGTAGCAGGTGTTCAAGAGTTAATTATGGTTGTACCAACACCTAATAATGAGGTGAATGAATTGGTACTTGCTGCTGCTGCTGTAGCTGGTGTTGATCGTATTTTTGCTATTGGTGGAGCGCAAGCAGTTGCAGCATTAGCCTATGGCACGGAAAGTATTCCTCAGGTCGATAAAATTGTTGGTCCAGGTAATATTTTTGTCGCTACGGCTAAGGGCATGGTTTTTGGTACCGTTGGTATCGATATGATTGCTGGCCCATCAGAAATATTAGTTATTTGCGACGGTAAAACTGATCCTGATTGGATCGCAATGGATTTGTTTTCCCAAGCTGAGCATGACGAAGATGCACAATCGATATTGATTTCGCCTGATGCTGACTTTCTAGAGAAGGTGAAAGTGTCTATTGCCAAACTATTACCGACAATGGAACGCAAAGCGATTATAGAAACCTCACTGACGAATCGTGCGGCATTAATTCATGTTGAAAATATGGATATTGCTGTTGATGTGGCCAACTTTATTGCTGCAGAACATTTAGAACTTTCAGTTGATGAGCCAATGGAAATGGCGAAAAAAATTCGTCATGCGGGTGCTATTTTCCTTGGTCGCTATACACCTGAAGCCTTAGGCGATTATTGTGCAGGGCCTAACCACGTTCTGCCAACATCACGTACAGCTCGCTTTAGCTCGCCATTGGGTGTATACGACTTTCAGAAACGTTCAAGTCTTATTCAAGTGTCTGAGCAGGGTGCACAAACCTTAGGGAAAATTGCTTCTGTGTTGGCCCGCGGTGAGAGTTTGACTGCACATGCTCGCTCAGCAGAATACAGACTGAAGGATTAATATGAGTCGTTATTGGAGTGAGTTCGTTCATCGTTTACAACCCTATGTGCCTGGTGAGCAGCCAAAAATGGCCAACTTAACGAAACTCAACACCAATGAAAACCCATATGGACCATCACCCAAGGTCTTGCAGGCTATTCAACAAGCTGTGAGTGATACTTTACGTTTGTATCCTGATCCGACATCACTAAAATTAAAAGAGAGCATCGCTGATTATTATCAGCTAAGCCCCGAGTATGTTTTTGTTGGGAATGGTTCCGATGAGGTGTTAGGTCATGTTTTTCATGCCCTATTTCAGCATGATGCACCCTTGTTATTTCCTGATATCAGCTATAGTTTTTATCCAGTTTATTGCCAGCTTTATCAGATTAATTTCGAGACCGTTGCACTTAATGCACAGTTTCAAATTAATATTGATGATTACCTTAAGCCAAATGGTGGCATTATTTTCCCCAATCCAAATGCACCAACCGGTTCACTTTTAGCGTTGGCTGAAATAGAGCGTTTACTGCAAAACAATACAGATTCTGTTGTTGTAGTGGATGAAGCTTATATTGATTTCGGTGGAATTTCAGCCATCAGCTTGGTTAAACAGTACCCTAACTTATTAGTTACACAGACCTTTTCAAAATCACGATCTTTAGCTGGTTTGAGGCTTGGCTTGGCTATTGGTCAGCCAGAACTTATTGAAGCACTTGTTCGTGTTAAAGATAGTTTTAATTCCTATCCAGTCGATGCTCTGGCATCTGCAGCCGGCATTGCAGCGATGAAAGATAAGGCATACTTCACTGAGACGTGTAATAAAGTTATCGACAGTCGAACCAAGATGATTACAGCATTAGAAGAATTAGGTTTTGAAGTGTTGCCGTCAGCGGCTAATTTCGTGTTTACCCGGCATCCAGATTATGACGCAGCTGAACTAGCGCAGGGCCTGAGAAAACAAGGAATTGTAGTCAGACATTTTAAAAAGCCACGAATTGATCAGTTTCTTCGAATCACTATCGGAACAGATGCAGAGAATCAGCTCATGTTATCTGTCATGGATACGCTAGTTTAGCTATCAACGTCCTTTAAGGAGAAAGCGAAGCCGCTCTAAATCAGCCTGATAGCGTGTCGTTAATTGTTCAATATCCTGCTTCAAATCGGCTATGGCTTGTTTACGAATAACAATTTCTTCCTCAGCTGCAGTTAATCTTTTTTGCATATTAGCTGTAATTTTTGCACCGCTTAATTCACGTTCTGCGGCTTGCTTTTGAACGTCATATAAATGTTGTTTCAGATCAGGAAGTTTCTTCTGATGGATATCGATTTGCTCTTGTCGATAAGCAATATCAGTGTCTCGGGCATCAATTAAGTCTTGTTCAGTTCGATAGGTTGTCAGCAGAGTTTTATCGTATACGCGTTGTGTTTGGTTAGCCTGAGCGACTTTTTCAGCCTCTAACTCCGCCTTTTTCTTTGCTTCCGCTTCAAGCTTTTGTTGTGTTGCTTGCTCGAGCAGTTCTTCTTCACTAAGTGCTGGAGGGATACGTTCAATCAGTCGCATAGAGGTGGCATCTAATACGTCGTAGCCTTTTTGCGCTGCTGTGGCGGGAAGAGTAGTGCTAAGTGTTAAGGTGCCATTTTCATCTGGAAAACGATAGAGTTGCCCTGCTGCTAAGCTAATCGTGCTTATAGACGTGAGTAAGAGCATGCTTGAGAAAATTAAAAATTTTGTCTGTATCATCATTTATCGTTTATTGAGATTGTAAAGTTGAATGTTGTAGATCAATTTATCCTGTTTTTGGTTTCATTGGTAGCCAATACCTTTTCCGCTTTTTCTGGTGGTGGTGCAGGTTTGATCCAGTTTCCTATTTTACTCTTTCTTGGGCTGAGTTTTGGTGTCGCATTAGCAACCCATAAAGTAGCCAGTGTGGCATTGGGTTTGGGGGCTATTTTACGTTACATGCGAACCTCAAAATTAGAACGACAATTCGTCGTTTTAATGCTGATCTCAGGACTACCTGGTGTCGTGATTGGTGGCAGTTTAATTTTACTTGTCCCTGATCGGTGGGCTGAAATTGCGTTAGGTGTCTTAACGGGGGGATTGGGCATTTACTCAATATTGAAATCTGATCTAGGCCAGCATAATACTGAGAAGCATCGTGATATACGCGGAATGTGCTTGGGAGGTCTGATGTTATTCCTACTAGGCATTCTCAACGGCTCCCTAACCTCAGGTACAGGACTTTTTGTGACACTTTGGTTAGTAGGGTGGTTCGGATTGGATTACCAGCGTGCAGTCGCCTACACATTGATTTTAGTCGGCCTGTTTTGGAATGGAGCGGGAGCCATCACTTTAGGAGTGCTTGGTGATATCTATTGGCAGTGGATACCAGCATTAGTATTAGGATCACTAGCGGGCGGTTTCTTAGGGTCACATTTAGCCATCAAGCATGGCAACCGCTGGATTAAACGAGCATTTGAGCTAGTAACTCTGTGTATTTCATTAAAGCTAATTATTGGCTAAGCTAAACGCCAAACTCTTCGCGATAGGCTTGTACAGCAGGTAAAAATTCACTGAGTTCGGCATTGTCTTTCAAGTAGCTCAACAGGTCATTCAGGGAAATGATGTTGAGAACAGGAATCCCGTGTTCAGCTTGTACTTCTTGTATCGCAGAAAGTTTGCCTTGCCCTCGCTCTTGTCTATCCAAGGCGATAATGACTCCTGCGGGCGTTGCTTGCGCTGCACGAATGATATCAACCGATTCACGCACGGAAGTACCTGCTGAAATCACATCATCAATGATTAATACCTTGCCTGTTAATTCAGCACCGACTAATTGCCCACCTTCACCATGATCTTTGACTTCCTTACGATTAAATACATACGGGATATCACGTTGATGGTGATCAGCGAGTGCCATGACGGTTGTTGAGGCAAGCGGAATGCCCTTGTATGCAGGCCCAAATAACACGTCAAATTCAATATCTGAGTCAGCAATAGTTTGGGCGTAGAATCGCCCCAGTTTTGCCAGACTCGCCCCGGAATTAAATAAACCGCTATTAAAGAAGTAAGGACTTTGACGACCTGATTTTAAGGTAAATGAGCCAAACTTTAATACGCCAGTTTGTAATGCAAACTCAATAAATTCTCGTTGATATGGTTTCATTAAGGTATCTGTTTTTGAACAAGGTAGATGGCAATATGCCCAAACAAGTTAGGAAGAAAACGTGTACCTAGACTGTGTTTGTTTTCATCATTCACAATACTGTGATTGAGTATATTCAGATGGTGACTATCGCATAAATTCTCAAAGTCTTTGATGGTACATAAATGAATATTCGGGGTTTCAAACCAAGCATTAGGTAAGGTTTTTGACACCGGCATTTTACCACCCAAGCTGAGTTGTAAACGACATTGCCAATGGCCAAAATTGGGAAAAGCAATTATGCCATTTTTACCGACACGGACTATTTCTTCTAATAAAAAGTCTGGACGTTGAATGGCTTGTAAGGTTTGCGACAAAATGACAAAGTCAAAACTCTGATCTGCAAACTGTGCCAGGCCTTCATCTAAATCGGCTTGAATCACATTGACACCGGCTTTAATACACTCTGCAAACTTACTATTATCAATCTCTAAACCATATCCAGTGATATTGCGTTGCTGAAGGTGGTTCAATAGTGAGCCATTACCGCAGCCGAGATCGAGAACTTTTGAGCCATCAGGAATCCAGTCACTGATGATTTGCTGATCAAGACGCAGATTCATCGTTTATCTCCCTCATTCGCAACTTGTTGCATATAGCTGGAAAAAATCTCCAAGTAACGAGGAATAGGCATCAAAAAGGCATCATGGCCTTGATGAGCTTCAATTTCAGCATAGCTAACGGTTTTACCTGCCGCTAACATGGCATTCACAATTTCTTTTGAACGCTCTGGTGAAAAACGCCAGTCGCTTGTAAAGGAAATGATTAGTGATTTAGCAGTGATATTCGCCACAGTAGCGGTTAAGTCATCACTGTAAGCATTGGCCGGATCAAAATAATCTAAGGCTTTGGTCATTAATAAATAAGTATTGGCATCAAAGCGATCAGCAAAACTCTCGCTCTGATAACGAAGATAACTTTCAATTTGGAATTCTACGTCATAACCGTACTTGATAGAGCCTGTACGAAGCTCGCGTCCAAATTTAGCGCCCATTGCCTCATCAGACAGGTAAGTGATATGACCTAACATTCGAGCCAAGCCAAGTCCTTGTCTTGGGAGTGTATTGTTTTTGATGTAATGGCCAGCATAAAAATCTGGGTCAGATTTAATGGCTGTTCTTGCCACTTCATTAAAAGCAATATTTTGCGCCGATAATTTAGGTGCGGCAGCAATTATAATGGCATGACGAACGCGATCTGGCAGGCTGATAGCCCACTGCATTGCTTGCATGCCACCCATGCTTCCACCAATAACAGCTGCCCATTGTTCAATGCCTAGATAGTCCGCTAATTCTGCTTGGCTTTTAACCCAATCCATCACCGTCACAATTGGAAAGTCAGGGCCATAGAGTTCAGCTGTTTCTGGATTAATGGTGTTGGGCCCTGTTGAGCCTTTGCAGCCACCCAAATTATTCAAGCAGACTACGTAAAACTGATTGGTATCTACCGCCTTGCCCGGCCCGATAGCGGTATCCCACCAACCGGGCTTGCGATCTTCCATGGCGTGATAACCTGCCGCATGATGATCACCTGAAAGAGCATGGCATATTAAAACGGCATTACTCTTATCGCCATTCAACGAGCCATAGGTTTCGTATACCAAATCATAGCTAGGCAGGGTTTTGCCACAATCTAGAGTGATTGGTGTATCGATATGCAGTTTTGATGGGCTTACCAAGCCAACTGAATCGGCTGGTATTGAGTCTGGCATGTAAAAC
>DRHY01000308.1 GCA_011052985.1 Methylophaga thalassica | reverse complement strand
GTCGCGATGGTCGACAAACAAGGCGTATATAAAGGTAAACAGCATAAAGCGGTATCTTCTAAGCCATAAACAATGACTAACGTATCAATCACACTTTCTTTAGCCACAAAGTTTATTAACTCAGGTGTGGTATTGGTCTGGATATTAACCAATATGCCTTACGGCATAGAGAAGGCCATTGCCGTTAGTTGGTCAGGTTGGGTTGGACAATACATGGCACCTATCTTATCTCGGTCTGGTATAAATCCTGAATTAACGATTGCGCTGATTTTTGGTTTTGTGGCTAAAGAAAGTGTGATTGATACGTTAGTCATTGTTTATGGCTTAGAAGATACCGCTTTATGCTGTTTACCTTTATATACGCCTTGTTTGTCGACCATCGCGACTATTCGAGCCGAAGCCAAATCGACATGATTCACAGCACTGTCTTTTATCTGGCCACTAAGTTTGGCTTGGATTGTGATCATTGCGGTTTACCAAACGGCTTGCTATTTGACTTGATATACAGGCAAGCTAAATCAGGCCCAATTTGCCATAATGGTGGTTTATTTTTCACACTGAAGTGCCTATGCAGTATGTCGGTCAACCCGCCTTAAATGTTCTACAAAACGTGTTTGGTTACACGGTCTTTCGTCATAACCAACAAGCCATCGTTGATCATGTTACTGCAGGTGGTGACGCACTGGTATTAATGCCAACGGGTGGCGGGAAGTCACTGTGCTATCAGATTCCTTCCCTGATTCGCTCTGGCACAGGCATCGTTGTTTCACCATTAATTGCCTTGATGCAAGATCAAGTTATGGCGCTAGAGGAGCTGGGGGTAAAGGCAGCTTTTTTGAATTCCAGCCTGTCTGCGGCAGAAGCCAATCAAGTTGAGTCAAAGCTTGAAGCGGGAGAAATTGACTTACTGTATGTCGCTCCTGAGCGTTTATTATCTGGACGCATGTTAGCCATGCTTGAACGTATTCAAATTTCACTGTTTGCTATTGATGAAGCTCACTGCGTATCCCAATGGGGGCATGATTTCCGACCCGAGTATCAACAGCTACGAATATTACACGAGCGCTTTCCCTCTATTCCCCGTATAGCTCTTACTGCAACAGCCGATAAACGTACTCGTGCTGAAATTATTGAGCAACTCAATCTGCATCAAGCAAACGTCTATCTCAATAGCTTTGATCGTCACAATATTTTTTACGCTATTGCTGAAGCCCAGCAAGCCAAGACTCAATTATGGGATTTTATTAACACGCAGCATCCTAATGATGCGGGCATTGTTTATTGTCTGTCACGTAAGAAAGTGGAAGCCATTGCCGAATGGCTTCAAGACCAAGGGCGTGTTGCCCTGCCCTACCATGCCGGTTTATCTTCACAAATTCGTGCTGAGCATCAACAACGATTTTTACGCGATGAGGCAGTTATCATTGTTGCCACTATCGCCTTCGGGATGGGGATAGATAAACCCGATGTACGCTTTGTTGCCCATTTAAATCTACCAAAAAACATTGAAGCCTATTATCAGGAAACTGGCCGTGCTGGTCGCGATGGTCTACCCGCCACTGCATGGATGGCTTATGGCCTGCAAGATGTCATTACCTTACGGCAATTTATGCAAAATTCGGATGCGCCTGAGATTATCAAACGTGTTGAGCATCATAAACTGGATGCCATGCTCGGTTTATGCGAATTAATCACCTGCCGTCGTCAGGCATTACTGGCGTACTTTGATGAAGATGCACCAGATAAATGTGGTCAGTGTGACAACTGCCTCAACCCACCTGAACACTTTGATGCAACAGAAGTTGCCCAAAAAGCCTTGTCCTGTGTGTACCGAACCGAGCAACGCTTTGGCGTTAGCTACCTTATAGATGTGCTTTTAGGTAACGACGACGATCGTATTAAAACCAATCAACACGACCAGCTGAGTACCTTTGGTATTGGCAACGAGCTTAATACGACACAATGGCGTGGCGTATTTCGACAATTAATTGCAACGGGTTATTTAGACATTGATGTCACACGTTATGGTGCACTTCGCTTGACTGAAAAATGTCGTGCCGTATTGAGAGGTGAACAAAAATTGCTTTTACGTAAGCAACAAAGTAAATCCACTGTTAGCAAAAGTACTAAAAAGAATACATTGGTCAGACCTCAAGATCAGGCCTTATGGGATGCTCTACGTGAATTACGCGCTGAACTCGCTAAACAAAATGGAGTGCCTCCCTATGTCATTTTTCATGATGCGACTTTGCAAGAACTTTGTCGTTATCGCCCCAACGATATGACTGCCATGCAACGCATCTCTGGCGTGGGTCAACAAAAACTGGCTCATTACGGACAGGCATTTTTGACGGTTGTAAAACAGCACCCGCTATCAGAACTATTAAACAATGGCTTAAGCGATACCATTAATCAAACACTGATGTTGCATGAACAGGGACTAACGGCAGAAGTGATTGCCCAGCAGCGAGAGCTGAAGCAAAGCACTGTCTATAGTCATCTTGCTGAAGGCATCACTGCCGGGTTATTGGATGTCAAAAAGGTCGTTAATCTCGATGAGTCTGAACTCAAAGAAATTATATTTATCATCGAATCTCTTGGTGAAGAAGCCGAGAGCCTGAAAGCGGTCTATCAGGCGCTCGACGAAGCTTACGATTACGGAGTTATTCG
>DRHY01000307.1 GCA_011052985.1 Methylophaga thalassica | reverse complement strand
AAAAGCGCCGGAAGAACGGATCATTTTGCAGGGGATTATCCCTAACTTTGACCATGCTTTGGCTAGCAATATTGACGACTGCTGGCTGAGTTCGTTCAAGCATAGGCGCTAAAGTTGGCATCTCACCTTTTTCAGCAAACCAGTCTAGGGGCAAGGCTGCTGTCGCGACTTGAGCAAATACAATCAGTGCTGCAAGCCAAATAATGAGCGATTTTGGATTTACTTTGAAACGTTCAGCCACGTTGAATTACTCCAATGATTCTCGCGGATTAAAAGCTAACTCTTCAGCCATTTGCTGATAGAGTTTTTTCGCTTTGTCACTATCTGCTGGTGGTGTCATGATTTGTAGTACAACAAATTCATCACCCGGTTCTTTAGCAGGTAAACCACGTCCTTTCAGACGCATCTTCTGGCCACTTTTTGCCCCAGCTGGAATGGTGAGGTTAATTTTTCCTGCCAATGTCGGTACGGTCACTTTGGCTCCTAGAGCCGCTTCCCATGGGGCTATCGGTAGATCCAAGTACACATCTTTATCTTCAAGGCGGAAGAGTCGATGTGGTCCAATATTTACTTCCAGATACAGATCGCCATCTTGACCACCTGCTCCTGCTTTACCCTGACCAGCCAGACGAATTTTTTTACCGGAAGTAATACCGGCCGGTATTTTCACATTAATCGTGCCGGTTTGTGCTGCCCCAGTAGGACGACGGATGGTTTTTGTAGCACCATTAAATGCATCTTCCAACGTCACAGTAATTTTGGCATTCACATCTTCACCAGCAGCGAAGAAGTTATCACGACGACCACCAGGGCCGCCTCCCATGCCACCACCAAACATATTTTCGAAGAAGCTACTAAAGTTACCACCACCGAAACCACCTGCTTGGTCATCCCAGCCGGGCGGTGTATTGAAGGATTGGCCATGCCGATAGTTGCTACCAAACTGGTCATATTGGGCGCGTTTTTCTTTATCGCGTAAGACTTCATATGCCTCACCGACTTCTTTGAACTTATCTTCAGCGTTGGCTTCTTTACTGACATCAGGATGATATTTTCTGGCTAATTTTCGATAAGCCTTCTTAATGTCTTCCTGTGAGGCAGAGCGGTCAACGTCTAGTACTTTGTAATAGTCTTTGTATTCCATAAATGGATTTAACACCTGAATTTGATCTCGATCAGTAATTGGGGCCTCTGAACACTAATTTCAATAGGTTTCGGGATTTTTCTGATGCCTTATTTTGTGGTGTGTGGGAAACTCTTCCCACTTTATGGAATTGCGTATTATTTACAAGAGAGAATTAGTAATGTTTTCAAAGCGGAAAATCTCCATTGCAGTGGCTACTGCAGCGGCAAGTATATGGCAACCGGTCTTTGCAGAAGATAAGGTGAGTTTAGATGGGCTAGTGGTCACGGGGACACGGTCAGAAACACCACTTCTCGAGCAAGCAGGTAATACAGGTCAAGTGAGTGAAGAAGAAATTGACTTGATCCGTCCTGAACACATCAGTGAAGTGCTGAATCGTGTGAGTGGGGTAAATATTCAACATGGTAACGGCCAAGAACATTTAACGTCGATTCGTTCGCCTGTGCTCACCGGTGGTGCTGGAGCAGGCTCTTTTTTATTCCTAGAAGATGGGATTCCACTCAGGGCTGCAGGTTTTGCAAATGTAAATGGACTGTTCGAGGTTAATTACGAACAAGCTGGTGGTATTGAGGTTGTTCGTGGCCCAGGTAGTGCACTGTATGGTTCGAATGCCGTTCATGGCATGGTTAATGTTTTGAGTCGTGCTCCCTCTTTGGATCTTGAAAGAACCATAGACGTGTCAGTGGGACCGCATGATTCCTATGGCACCAAAGCCACTGTCAGTGACACGGTTGGTCGCCATGGTTATCGCTTAAGTGTGAATGGTGAAACTAACGGCGGTTATGTCAGTGATTCTGGCTATGATCAGCAAAAAGTCAGCTTTCGTCACGACTACTTAGGTGATGTTGATAGTTTCAAAACCTTATTTAGCTACACCAATTTGAATCAAGAAACCGCCGGTTATATCAATGGATTTGAAGCATACAAAGATGAAAGTTTATCTCGTACAAACCCTAATCCAGAAGCGTATCGTGATGCTAAGTCGTATCGCTTATCAACAGAATGGATTCATGAGTTAAGCGATACTTCATCATTTAACTTAACGCCGTACGTTCGTCATACCGAAATGCAGTTTTTGATGCATTTCTTACCGGGACAGCCCGTTGAAAACAATAAGCATAGTAGTGTTGGTTTGCTGTCTTCATACACGAAAGAATTGGATGGCGGACATAAAATTATTGTTGGTACTGATTTTGAGTATACCGAAGGGGAATTGTCAGAAATTCAGTACAACCCTTCACGTCCATTTGGCGGCTTTATACAGGGTACACATTACGATTATGATGTCGATGCTACTGTTATTGCTCCTTATATCCACACAGAATGGCAGGTGTTAGAGAAAACGCGAGTCACTGCTGGATTGCGTTATGAATTTACCAAATACGACTACACTAACAATACTGACACTTTAACGTTTGGTACGAGATATCTACGACCTGATAGCGGGGACGATACCTTTAACAACGTTAGTCCCAAGCTTGGGCTAGTTCAGCAATTAACTGAGAATACTGCCGCCTTTATTAACTATGCGCGCGGTAATAGAGCGCCACAAACTACCGATCTATACCGCGCTCAAATTGGTCCTTCACAAACCGGTAGCGCTGATTCTGAGAAAATGGACAGCTTTGAAATCGGTTATCGAAAAGTCGGTGAGGGGCTTCAGTATGAAATCACAGCCTATCAGATGAGAAAGCGTGATTATTTCTTCACTGATAGTGATAATGAAAATGTGCCGAATGGCAAAACAAAGCATACCGGCCTTGAGATAGGCATGTTCTATCCTCTTACAGAACAGTTTGACGTTGCGGCTAACCTTACCTTTGCCAAGCATGAGTATGATTTTGATAAAGCCAGTTCTGATATTGAAAAAGGGGATTATTTAGTTACGGCACCTAAACAAATGGCCAATGTTCGTTTAGGTTGGAACTTTACACCCAAAAGTCGAGCTGAGTTAGAGTGGGAACATGTGAGTGAGTATTACATTAATGATGGGAATACCGCTAAATACGATGGTCATGATGTATTCAATTTACGTACATCTCATCAGTTGACAGAAAGTTTGAGATTGTATGGAAGTATTCAGAATTTATTCAATACCGAGTATGCAGAAAGAGCCGATTTTAATGCTAACGCTTCAAACCCTGAAGGTTACCGTTATTTTGTAGGTGAAAAACGTTATTTACATGTTGGCGCCAGCTACAGCTTTTAAACAACGTAGTTAATTGAATAAAAAAGGCGCTGAATTTTCAGCGCCTTTTTTGTATCAATAACTCTTATCTTCTAGCAGCTCTTCGCTCTTCTAGGCGTCTCAAAAACTCACGCATGATGTCGTCATACAAAGCGAGGCCGAGGTAGTTGTCTTCAACGCCACTATCAATGCTCGGATTATCATTGATTTCGATGATGACTACGCGATTACCACTTTGTTTGATATCTAGGCCATAAAGACCATTTCCGATCAATTTCGCCGCTTTTGTAGCAATTTTAAGGACTTTTTCTGGCACTTCTGATAATGGCACCGCAGAAGATTTACCACTAGAGGTGCCTTTTTTGGTGTTGTGGTTATAGATTTGCCAGTGGCCTTTACTCATAAAATATTGGCATGCATAAATGGGTTTGTTGTTAAACATACCAATCCGCCAATCGTAGTCGGTGTACATAAATTCTTGCAGTAACACGATAGCCGATTGTTGGAAAAACGCTGGTATTTGTTCACGCAGTTCTTCGGGGGTTTTTACCTTGATTACGCCTTTGGAAAAAGCCCCATCGGGTATCTTCATCACCAAGGGGAAAGTCGCTGTTTCACATAACTTATCTAATCCGGTCGTATCGTTACGATAGAGCAGGTGCGATTCTGGCATTGGTAATTTATTTGCCGCCAATAATTCTTTTAAATAAATTTTATTGGTGCAGCGAATAATGGAGGTCGGATCATCAATGACCACCAGCCCTTCACTTTCAGCTCGACGAGCAAATTTATAGGTGTGGTTATGTGTTGCCGTGGTTTCACGGATAAAAAGCGCATCGTATTCAGCAAGACGGATATAGTCTTTTGGTGTGATTAGTTCGACATCAATCCCTAAACGACGACCACTACTAATAAATTTCTTTAAGGCGACCATATCACTTGGTGGCATTTCTTCTGCAGGGTTATGCAAAATCGCCATATCGTAGCGATATTCCCGACGTTTAGCGGGTTTACGCCATAAACGGTGACTAAAGTTATCTAAGGCTTCAGCAAAAAAGTCCTGCTCACTTTCAGAGAGTTTGTTAATCGCACCGGCTTTTATTTGGCTGATTATCCAGTGATCTTTATAACTAAACTCAACATCGAGAATAGGACATGAAAAGTGTTCAAACAGCTGACGGGCTAATTTTTGCAGCGAGCTGATTGGAGTCTGTCCAAAACAAATACGTAAGACAAAACTTTCTGATGAAGGGGCCGTGCCAAGCTGCTTATCGAGTTGGCTAGATAAATCAGATAAGTCATAGGCATAAAGGCTTTTTCGCGATAAGTCGTTAATGGTACGTAAGCCGGGTAAAACTCGGTGGCCTCGTGCTTCCGCTACCATGGAGCAATAGTAGCCGCGACTCAGGTAATCCAAACTACGACAGAGATTGATAATTTGCGCAGGTGCATGATCTTGTTGCGACAGAGATTGTAAGTAGGTATCAGCATCAATGACTTGTTCGCTGGGAAAGTACGGACTCCAATCTTCAATATTTTCTACTATTATCATGTGCTTAGTCATTGTTTGTCCTTTTCATTTTTGGCCTTACTATGCCGTCTGTTTGCGAATCATAGAACGAATTTGACATTGGTGTAGCAAAAACTTTGCATCCAAATTTATTTGCTGGTCAAAATGGCAAAACTCACCTATTCTTCGCGAAAATTTTGACCGAGAGGGCTGTTAAATGTATGCAGATGCCATTTTAAGTGTTTTCGCTCAGCGCTATAAAAGTGCCAGAGAAACGTTTGTTGATCATGTTGAGACTAGTTCAGTCATTGAACGGGTAACGCACCTGCCTCATCCCTTAAAAGGGCCAGCCAATGAAAAGCTATATTGTGACATTGCCTGGGCGGGCAGCCCTAAAGCAGAAAAAGTACTGGTGTTAGTCTCTGGCTTGCACGGTGTTGAAGGTGGCGCAGGCTCCGCTATTCAGGCTGACTTTGTCACACGTTACCGTCGATTACCTCCCGATATCTGTGTCATTCTCGTGCACGCTATCAATCCTTGGGGCTTTGCTTGGGCCAGTCGTACAGACGAGCAAGGCATTGATGTGAATCGAAATTTTGTCGATTTTGATGGCACTTTACCTAAGTCCAAAGCTACTCAAATATGGCAAGATCTGCAAGATGGTAAAACCGACATCCACACCGTTGGACAAGATCGCGAACAATTTGATCTGTTATCAGAAGGCCAATACGAAGATGCTACAGCCCCTTACTTTGGCGGCAAAGAAGCCAGTTGGTCTAGACAAACAATTGAACAATTAGCCGCACAAATCAAACCTGAAAAACGAAAAAAAGTCATTGTCGTTGATATCCATACCGGTCTCGGACCGTATGGTTATGGTGAGTTGATTTGTGATCACCCTGTTGATAGTCAAGGTCATCATGACGCTGTGGCCGTTTTTGGTGGCACGGTCACCGAGCCTTCATTGGGAACGTCTAGCTCAGGTCCAAAATTAGGTTTGCATGATTATTTCTGGCATTCACAAGGCGATCATGTGTGTTTTTTAACATTAGAGTTTGGTACCTTCGGTACCCCCCAAATGCTGCGTGTATTGGCTGATGATCAACGTTTGCAACAATCAGGCAAGCTAGATTGGCAAGATGAAAATACGCTTGATGTGAAACATGCGATGCAAGATTTTTTCTGCCCTGATGAAAAACAGTGGAAAGAGCTAGTGTTATTCCGTGGCCGCCAAGTCATTGAGATGGCTATCGATGGAATGACTGAACATGCGAATCATAATGCACGCTGAGCCTCTTCTGCGTGAAGCTAACATTAAAGATATTGATGCCCTCATTCAATTAGAAAACGCCTGTTTTGATAGCGACAAAATTTCTCGGCGCAGCTTCAAATGGATGATCGAGAAAGGTCACACATTATTGCTGGTGGCCTTTGTCGACGACACCTTAGTTGGGTATGTTTTGTTACTTTATTCACAAGGTACTTCTCTGGGGCGTGTCTATTCACTAGCGGTTGAGCAAGCATTTCGTAAAGCAGGCATTGCAGTCATGCTGATGCTGGAAGCTCAGAAACAAGCTTTAGAAGACGGCCGCAGTTTTTTACGTTTGGAAGTGCGTCCTGATAATATCGGTGCCATCAAGCTGTATGAAAAGCTCGGCTATAACCCCTTCGATATCGTGAATGACTTTTATGAGGATCACGCCGACGCCATCAGAATGATGAAGGTGCTGCATCACTTACCTGAAACAACGCATCCTGAAGTTGCCCATTACTCACAAACTACCGACTTTACCTGTGGCCCATCGTGTTTGATGATGGCAATGAAGAGCTTTGATCATCAGTTGACCTTGAGTCGTGAATTAGAACTACAAATCTGGCGAGAGGCGACGACCATCTTTATGACCTCCGGCCATGGTGGCTGTAGTCCACAAGGCTTAGCATTGGCGGCTAATCGGAGAGGGCTAAAAACGACGTTAGTTAATAATTCAGCTGACATTCCGTTTATTAACGGTGTACGAAGTGATGAAAAGAAAGCGGTTATCGAATGTGTGCATCAGGACTTTGTTCAACAGATTAATGCCTCTTCCATTGTGCAGCAGAGTGCCAATGTTGATTCAGCCTTCCTCCAAGGTGCGCTAGCTGATGGCGGTTTAGCCCTAGTGCTGATTAGCTCATATCGACTGAATCAGAGTAAGTCACCTCACTGGATTTTAGTGGTGTCGGTATCTGATACCTTTGTCTATTTCCACGATCCAGATGTGGACTGGGATGATAATAAAAGCATCACCGATAGTGGTTATATTCCCGTCACGCATAAAGAGTTTAACCGTATGATTGGTTATGGAAAACCACGGTATCAAGCCGCTGTCATTATTTCTAATACTTGATACTGATGAACTTTGGCCCCACTACTGAGTCATTCATCACTCAGTAGGAGATAAGAATGATTGCAAAACTCAAAGAAATGTTTGCCAGCACACTGGGCGATAGCGCGGACGATGTGTTTGCTAACACCGAGCAGACTAAACTGTTAGCTTCCGTTGCCTTGATGATCGAAATTATTGCCGCAGACAATGAACGGCACGATACCGAAAAATCAATGCTTAGGCAGATATTGGCCAATCAGTTTGGTGTGAAAAATGAAGCCGCTAACGACCTGATTAGCAGAGCGGAAAAAGCACACAGTGAAGCCACCGACTTTTTCTATTTTACGGCGGATATTAATGAGCACTTTAATGAGCAAGAGAAAATCGAATTGATTGAGTCCTTGTGGAAAATCGCTTGGGCTGATCATGAAATTCAAGATATCGAACAGCACATCATTCGAAAACTAGCCAGCTTGTTGTACGTATCACATAAAGATTTTATTGCCACCAAACTTCGTGTTGTTGGCGATCCCAACTAAATAGTACGTTTTCAGCGCTTGGCCGTCATAAATCTCTTTTTGAATAAGACCTTATACAACAGCCCCCAGCTCTGAACTGATTGTTAATCAGCCTATTGCGAAATAATGCTCAAACGATAATGTATCTCATTATCAACTGTGGGTTCGACTCTTTTTCGTATGGCTGTGCAGACCTTAGAATCACTTTATACCGATCATCATCATTGGCTACAGAGCTGGATAGGCTCTCGTCTGAACAATATTGAGCAAGCACAAGATCTGACACAAGAAACCTTTATTAAAGTCTTAATGAAGGGAAAAGCCCATGATTTGAATGCGCCCAAAGCCTATTTAAGTAGTATTGCTCGTGGTTTGTTGGTGGACTTTTT
>DRHY01000306.1 GCA_011052985.1 Methylophaga thalassica | reverse complement strand
TTGGTCCCACCTGATCCCATCCCGAACTCAGCAGTGAAACGACTTAGCGCCGATGATAGTGTGGGAGTTCCCATGTGAAAGTAGGTCACTGCCAGGCTTAAATATGAAAAGGCCCATCTCAATGAGATGGGCTTTTTTTTGCCTGTCATTTACATGAGGCAATCACTCCGTCATTGAAGAATAGCTAACATTAATTATTTGAGAATAGCTGTACATTTATTCATAGATTCACAAAAATGTCCTAAGATATCCGGTAGAATGCACAACATCATCAAACATGGTTTATCAGACACTCCCTTCTTATGCGATTTTATTTCTTTGTAATTACCTTATGCGTGATAGGTTTCTTAAGTGCCTGTAGTAATGATGATGCTGAACCAGAGTCAGCTAAAAATACGCTATCTAGTGGGAACGTTAAAACTGTTAAATATGATATTGACATCAGACCTATTCTTGAGAAGAAATGTGTTGCCTGTCATGGCTGCTTTGACGCGCCCTGCCAACTTAAAATGGAATCAAGCGAAGGTTTACTCCGTGGAGCTACCCCTCTTAATGCCTATGATGGCACCCGGGAAGAGGCTATAGCACCGACACGTTTATTTACTGATGCTGATTCATTGAGTGAATGGCGAGATAAGGGATTCTACTCTGTACTCACTTCATCAAGTCAACAGACTTCGTTACTCAAAAAAATGTTAGATTTAGGCAGAGATAATAATTTCCCTGCTAATACTAAATTACCAGATTCAATAGATATTTCACTACACCGTGACAATACCTGTCCCATTGAGGAAGATTTCAATGACTATAAATCTTCCCACCCATATGGTGGAATGCCTTTCTCAGTGACGGGGCTAACTAGTGAAGAATACCGTCTAGTTACTGAATGGTTTGCTCAAGGTGCCCATATTCATCAATCAGTGCCAATTGTTTCCGAAGACGAGAAATCATCAATCTCAAAGTGGGAAAGTTATCTAAACCAAGATGATGATGAACATAAACTAGTCTCGCGCTGGTTATTTGAACATTTGTATTTAGCTCATCTCTACTTTAGAACTGGTGTAAATCATTATTATCAATTAGTACGCTCATACACACCATCGGGATCCCCAATCTCGCTCGTCAAAACAACATTGCCAAATGGGGACGCAAATGCACCGATATATTATCGGCTTAGAAAAATTGAAGGCACGATAGTACACAAGCGACACATCACATTTTTATTTGATGATGCTTTATTAAATCAAATAGATGATTTATTTTTTTCATCTGAATGGACCGTTCAAAACCTTCCTGGTTATGATTACATTGACCGCTCTAATCCTTTCTTAACATTTACAGATATTCCAGCAGAAGCACGCTATGAATTCATGTTGCAACATGCTGAATACTTCACAAGAACATTTATGCGTGGACCTGTATGTCGAGGACAGATAGCTACTGATGTAATACGTGATAATTTTTGGGTCCTGTTTCAGGAGCCGAAATTCGATCTATATATACAGAGTCCAGCCTATCGACATGAGGTTAATCCACTATTAGGGCTACCAGGGCAAGATGATGTATTACTTGATACAAAAGAAAATTGGGATAAGTACAAAACAGACAGAAATAGTTACCTAGAAAAACGCAACCACTACTATAGTGAAGCCTCACCAGAAACGGCATCTTTAAATGCGATATGGAATGGTAATGGTGATAACACCAATGCGCTGTTAAGTGTGTTTAGACATTTTGATAGTGCCAGTGTTAGGCGTGGCTTGATTGGCCAGATACCACAAACGATGTGGTGGATGGATTACCCTTTATTCGAACGGACTTATTATGAGCTAGTTGTCAATTTCGACTTGTTTGGCAATGTGGCACATCAGTTACAAACGCGATTATATTTCGATTTAATTCGTAATGGTGCAGAACATAATTTCCTAAGGTTATTGCCAGCTGATAAGCGACAAGGCGTATTGGATGATTGGTATAAAGGTATGGCACTTATAAAAGCCTATTTCACTTATGCCGCTTTAGATACAAAAACACAAACAGCAAATGTTTTTAAAACGGATGACGTAAAGAATGAATTAATTAATGATATTCTTACTCGATTCAGAGCTATCAATAAAGATGCCGACGATCCATTAAACCGCTGTACAACTACAGACTGCAGTAGAGTTAAGGAAGATAAGTGGATTGAGCATGCTGACAGTATATTCAATAAACTATCTAATACGCCATTTCAATCTTCAAAAGGTCTAAAGCATCTTCCAGAGCTGACATTTTTCAGGGTAAAAAATGGAAATGAACGAACTATCTATTCAATAATCAGAAACCGGTATCATACGAATGTTGCATTTTTACTAGGCGACTCTCTTCGATATGATGATGATAAAGACTCTTTAACCATATATCCGGGCATTTTAGGTAGCTACCCTAACTTTATATTCGATGTTGACAGCCAAGATTTAGCTGAATTTCAACAGCAACTCATAAATGTGGATAGCGATGCTGATTTTGATGCACTAGTGGTGAGCTGGGGTATAAGAAGAACCCATCCACAGTTTTGGGATATCTTGCATGATTTTACAGACTGGCAATATGAACATGAACCTCATGAAGCAGGTATTTTTGACGTTAATCGCTATCAGAATCTGTAATTCCTGTATTCATTAACAACGATTTATTTAGCGTGTTTTTTGATAAGCTCAAAGTTAGGACTTTTAATTTTTTCCATCGCGAGAGTCTCGGCCTATTTAATACGTCCCTATCTGATTGTCTTTGAAGTTGTCTCAGTGTTTCTATGCCACCAAGGGTCATTGCACGAATTTCCCATCCTAACCGACCGGGTAGGCTATTGCCTAATTCGAGGCCCATACACATGATGGCTGAAGTTTGAGCATAAAGTGATCTTAGAATGGGAGCCAGCGCTATACTGTTTTCGCAGGTAATATCGTCGATCGTTAACTGCTTTTCGTGTAGTTTATCCAATGGAATATAGACACGATTCTGTTCAGAGATATCTTGCCGTATATCTTGGTAAAAATTAATCAGTTGAAGCGCTGTACATATTGCATCTGATTGTTCAATTTGCTCTGTTGTTGGTTGACCCATCAGATGAAGAAGTAAACGTCCAACAGGATTGGCAGATCGCTGACAATAATCTACTACTTCATCGAAAGTGTTATAGCGATTTTTTACGACATCCTGACGGAATGCTGAAAGTAAATCTTCAAACAAATCTATTGGTAAATGATAGTTGTGTATGACGTCAGATAATGCAATAAAAATGGGGTCGTTTCCGTCATAATCATTCTGTTGAATCTGTCTAAGCTGAAGACTGTATTGATTTAAGAAAGAAAGACGAACATTTTCTGGTTCATTACCTTCATCGGCAAAATCATCAGCTGTCCTAGCAAAAGCATAAATAGCACTGATAGGCTGACGAAGATGTTTAGGAAGTAGTACCGAGGCGACCGGAAAGTTCTCATAATGAGAATGAGCCAGCTTCATGCAATATGCATAGGCTTTTTCTAACGACATTGCTGAGGTCATTTAGTGTCTACAACCAATTCAGGATATCGCGCGGATGCTCAATTATCCCATCCGCTTGCCAATCTTCAGGTGAATCGGTGTCTTTTATATAGCCATATGCGGCAATCAGTGTCGTCATTTCAGTGTTATTACCTGCCTCAATATCTCGTTTGGCATCGCCGATGTATAAGCAGCGTTCAGGTTGCACATTTGCTTGCGCGCAGGCATAGAGCATGGGAGCGGGATGAGGTTTACTGTGAGGGGTGGTATCTGCACTCACGATAGAAACGGCTCGGTCATCTAATGACAAAGCAGCCATTAGTGGCGTGGTTAGAAACTCAGGTTTGTTAGTAATCACTCCCCATTTCATATCCATTTCCTCGAGTTTTACAAGCACTTCTTGCATGCCGTCAAACAAAGCTGATTCTCGTGTGATATGGGTTTGATATAGCTCAATAAATCGCTTTTGAATAGCATCATAAGCGTTCATGTCTGGTGTGATATTGAAGGCTAATCTAATTAATCCAGGGCTGCCATCACTGGCCACTGATCGTAACCGCTCAAGTGGTACTTCTAGTTTACCGTACTCAGTAAGAACTTGGTTAATGGCATAGGCAAGATCGGGTGCCGTATCGACAAGTGTTCCATCGAGATCAAAAAATACTGCATCGTATTTAGACATATTAAGGTTTTTGGCAGTGGATTAAGTAATTAACTTTAACGTCTTTGCCTAAGCTGAATTGACGCGTAATTGGGTTGTAATTCATACCGGTCATATGGCTGACTTTCAGGCCTGCTTGTCTGCACCATGTGGCTAGTTCTGCTGGTCGAATAAAGCGTTTGTAGTCATGTGTACCTTTTGGCAGCATATTCATGACATACTCAGCCCCTACGACAGCCAGCAGATAGGCTTTTGGATGCCTATTTAATGTCGAGAAAAATAGATGGCCGCCAGGCTTGACCAGATCGGCACAGGCTTGAATAATTGATGCTGGATCGGGAACATGCTCAAGCATTTCTAAACAGGTAACAACATCATAGGATTCTGGCTCAGAAGACGCCATTTCTTCTGCCGTAGCCTGTGTGTACTTAATCTTGAGGCCGGCTTCTAATGCGTGAAGCTTAGCGATATTCAATGGCATTTCACCCATATCGACACCGGTGACCGTTGCTTCTTGTTTGGCTAAAGCTTCAGATAAAATACCGCCACCACAGCCAATATCAATGACTTTAGCTTGTCTCAGCTGACAGTGTTCTGCAATGAAGGCCATTCTCACAGGATTTAGGTCGTGTAAGGGTTTCGACTGGCCATCTTCATCCCACCACCCCGATGCTAATTCTTCAAATTTTGCGAGTTCGCTTAGATCCACATTTTTCTGAGCTTCGCTCATATGCTTTTTTGTCCTATTTTTTGAGCCCAATTTTGAGCATCATCAATGATAGTTGATTCACTTAAAGTTGTTAGTTTACGTGAGCGGAGCAATTGTTTACCGGCAACCCATACATCAGTCACTTTATCTCTGCTTGCAGCATAAACCAATTGAGACACGACATTAAGGAGTGGTTGCGTTTCTAAATCGCTAAGGTTAACCGCTACAATATCAGCTTGCTTGCCAATTTCTAAGCTTCCTATTTCCTTGTCGAGTCCGAGGGCTTTGGCCGCATTGATTGTTGCCATTGCTAGAGCACGGTGAGCTGGAACAGCACTCGCATCACCTGATACAGCTTTTGCAAGCAACGCGGCTTGTCTCATTTCAGCAAACATATCAAGGTCATTATTAGAGGCGGCGCCATCTGTTCCAATAGTAACGTTAACACCTGCATTGTCTAATTTAGCAACTGGACAAAAACCGCTGGCTAATTTTAAATTCGACTCAGGGCAGTGAGCTACGTTAATAGCCGCATCAGCACACCATGTTATTTCTTCATCTGTTAGTTGCGTCATGTGCACAGCAATAAGCCTCGGAGTAAGTAAACCAAGATCTTTCAGGCGTTGTAATGGTCTGACACCAAACTCAGAAAGGCTTTGTTCTATTTCACCTTTGGTTTCATGAATATGCATATGAATGGGTAAATCCATTTCTTCAGCATTGATCATGATTTTTTCAAAGGTACTATTGGCTACGGTGTAGGGCGCGTGCGGCGCATAACTGGTTTGGATTCGTGAATGATTTCTATAACGGTCATGTAACTGTTGCCCCTTATGTAGATACTCATCGACATTGGATGCCCAGTTGGTCGGAAACTCAATAACAACCATACCTAGCGTGGCACGCAGGCCACTTCTATCAACGATACGCGCTGTTGCATCTGGAAAGAAGTACATATCATTAAAGCAGGTGGTGCCACCACGAATCATTTCAGCAATAGCCAAACTGCTACCGGATTCAACAAATTGATCACCTACAAATTCAGCTTCAGCAGGCCAAATATGATCATTTAACCAGGTCATCAGCGGTAAATCATCAGCCAAACCACGAAATAGTGACATTGCTGTGTGGGCATGATTATTAATCAACCCGGGAATCAGGCAATGCTCTCCCATGTTGTGAACTGATTCGGCGACATACTGTTGCTTTGCCTCAGCTTGAGGCAATAGCGCTACAATACGAGAATCTTTCACGACGATGGCATGATTTTGTAGAATAGTGGCTGAGTCTGTGACAGGCACGATCCAGCGAGAATGAATGATCAGATCAACATTTTCCATGAGGTTCATTATACCGTTGAGACAAATGAATACCTATAGTACATAAAACTTATCACTTGCTTCCATCAGCAAATAATCACTATCCAAATGGAGTTTATTTTGTCTAATCTGAATACCATGATGACGCCTATCATCTGGAAAAATGACCAGTTACATTTATTAGATCAACGCGAACTTCCACGTTCTGAAACGTGGCTCGAATATGATGATGCATATGCTGTTGCCGATGCTATTCAAACGATGGTTGTCAGAGGTGCGCCTGCAATTGGTGTAACAGCGGTATATGGCGTAGTCATCGCTGCAACTAATATCTGGAAAGAACATACCACAGAATGGCAACAGCACATGGATGAGCCTTTAACAGCATTAGCAAATGCTCGACCAACTGCGGTGAATTTGTTTTGGGCAATTAACAGAATGAAAGCAGTGCTAAACACTTTACCGAGCAGGATTTCACCCAAAGCCGCTTTATTAGAAGAAGCCGTTTTAATTCATCAGCAAGATATTGAAGCCAATCAACAAATGGGGAAGTACGGCTCTTCGCTTCTTGCTGAACAGAGCCATGTCCTAACGCACTGTAATGCTGGCGCGCTTGCAACAGGTGGTTTTGGAACAGCACTTGGTGTTATTCGCCAAGGGTTCATGGATGGAAAGATAGCACATGTGTTTGTGGACGAGACAAGACCCTGGCTGCAAGGAAGTCGTTTAACCGCCTGGGAATTAATGAAAGAAGAGATTCCGATGACACTTCAGGCTGATGTCGCCGCAGGGGCCTTAATGGCTTCTGGACAATTGGACTGGATTATTGTTGGCGCCGATCGAATTGCAGCAAATGGCGATACAGCGAATAAAATTGGTACCTATTCTTTAGCTGTTTTAGCAAAATATCATGGCGTGAAAGTGATGGTGGTTGCACCTTGTTCGACAATAGACTGGTCAATTTCTGATGGAACAAACATTCCTATTGAACAACGTCACAGTTTTGAGGTCTCATCCTTGAATGGTGTGTCAATTGCACCTGATAATGTAGCTGTTTCCAACCCTGCATTTGATGTCACTCCTGCAGCATTGATTGATGCAATAGTGACTGAAGCAGGTGTGGTGATGAAACCTTCTACGAAAACGATGAATGCTATACGACTTAAGGAAATGTTATGACCCAAACAGTATTAATTACTGGCAGTAATCGCGGTATTGGTTTTGAGTTGTGTCGACAATTGGCTGAGAGTGGCAAGCATGTCATTGCCACATGTAGACAATCCTCTCCAGAATTACGAGCACTAGATGTTGAAGTGATTGATGACGTCGAAGTTTCTAACTTTAAAAGCCTCGAAAAACTCGCTGAAAAGCTTGGTGAGCAAAAAATTGATTGGTTAATCAACAATGCAGGCATTGCTGGAGGTGTTGGCTTAAGTAGTATTGATGAGTCAGCGATAGATGCTTTTGTTGATATGTATAAAGTAAACAGCCTGGGGCCCTTACTTGTGACTCAAGCTTTGCTGAACAATCTCCAAGAGGGCAGTAAAGTTGGCATCATTACCAGCCGAATGGGCTCGATCGATGACAATGACTCAGGTGGTAGCTACGCTTATCGAATGTCAAAGTCAGCGGTGAATGCGGCAGGTAAGTCTCTTTCAATCGATCTGAAACCTAGAGGAATCGCTGTTGCACTGCTTCATCCTGGCTGGGTGAGAACAGATATGACGGGCTA